>RKSA01000037.1 GCA_007571115.1 Gammaproteobacteria bacterium | reverse complement strand
AGGCAAGTCGTGGCAGGGAACGGTCGATTGGCCGTTGGCATGGCTGCGGGGCTCTGTGCCTGCGTATGCGACAGCGCCGGGTTCTGCCGCTGATTGAGCGCGGAAGCGGTTGATCTGGCGGAAATCGTCCTTGCTCGCGGTCTGTCCGGACTTGATCTCGATCGGCACCAGGCGAGACCCGCGCCGGTAGAGCAGATCGACTTCGTTGCCATTGCTGTCGCGGTAGAAAGACAGTTCCGTTGCCCGGTTCCGGTTCAAGTCGAACTTCCTGATCTCGTTCACGACCGCATTTTCGAACAGGGCACCGCGCAAGGGATGGCTTTCGACGTGGGCCGGAGAAGTCAGGCCGAGCAGGAAGCACGCGACTCCAGTATCGTGGAAGTACAGCTTGGGGCGCTTGACCAGGCGCTTGCGGGTGTTGGCGAACCAGGGGTTCAGGCGATACAGCACATAGCTCGCTTCCATCAAGTCGAACCATTCGCTGGCGGTGGCCTGGCTGATGCCGCAATCCCGTGACAACTGGTTCAAGTTCAGCAATTGCCCGACATTGGCAGCGCAAAGCCGCATGAAGGTCTGCAAGCGCGAAAGATTGCGAATCGCGGTCAACTGGCGCACATCGCGCTCGACATAGGTTCCGACGTAGTCCCGACAGAAATTCGTCGGATCGAGCCCCGCATCGTAGATGCGCGGATAGCCGCCAACGAGGATTCGCTCGAAACTGCTGCCCGGGCCAGAACCGATGCCAGAACTCGACCCAGCGATGTCGCTCTTGCTCATGCCCCAGCCGGGAATCGCGCCAGCAGCATCCAGTTCTTCCCAGGAAAACGGCAGCAAGGTCAGCAATGCCGTGCGCCCGGCTAGCGATTGGCTCAACATTTGCCGCACCGAGAAATTGTGGCTTCCGGTCAGCAGATACTGCCCTGGTCGACCAGTTTCATCGACCTGAACCTGAAGCCAGGAAGTCAAGTCCGGCGCGCGCTGGATTTCATCGATGATCGCGCCATCAGCATACTTGGCCAGAAAGCCGCGCGGGTCTTCGGTTGCGAACTCGCGATGGTCCGGCGCTTCGAGGTTGACGTAAGGAAGGTCGAACGCGCCACGCGCCAGCGTCGTCTTTCCGGACTGCCGCGGCCCGGTTAACGTCACCACGGGATATTGCTCGAACGCGGCCCGCACCGCCTTGGCGAGAATTCGGCGAATCATGCGGCGGATTGTACGCCAAGAGTTATGCAATTTCCAGCTTCAATCTGGAAATTGCATAATTTTTTGTACAGCCTGCAAGACTCTATAGCATTCCCCGGAATTTGCCAAAGCGAGCCTGAACAAGCGCCCGTCCAGCGTGGAAAAGTTCTGACCGAGCCTGCTCAGTCGCTGGAAACCGCGCGCTGGCTGACTTATGCTTTGGCAATGACTTCCCTGATCTATCCCACGACCAATTTCACGCGCATCGAACAGCTCAATATCGTTCGCGGCGAAGGCATTTACGTGTTCGACAAATCGGGCCGGCGATATCTCGAGGGGTTGGCCGGGCTGTGGTGTTCCGCGCTGGGCTATGGCAACGAGGAACTGATCGAGGCGATCACCGGGCAGCTCAGGCAGCTCTCCTACAGCCATATGTTCGGCGGGCGCACGCATCAGATCGGAATCGACCTCGCCGAGCGGCTCGCGGCGATGCTGCCGATCAGCGATGCGAAAATCTTCCTCGCCAATTCCGGCAGCGAAGCCAATGACTCGATGCTGAAGATGCTTCGCTACCACGCCAACGTCACCGGCGAGCCCCGGCGCAAGAAGATCATCGCCTTCGAACGCTCGTATCACGGCGTCACCCTGGCTTCGGCGGCGCTGACCGGCTTGCCCGTCAACCACAGGCATTTCGACATTCCCGTCGATGCCCTCGGAATCCTGCGCACGGAAACTCCGCACTACTACCACGGCCATCGCGACGGAGAGAGCGAGGCCGAATTCGCCGAACGCCTCGTCGGCGATGTCGAGCGGCTGATCCTGCGCGAAGGCCCGGAGACGATCGCCGCCTTCATCGCCGAGCCGGTCAGCGGCGCTGCCGGCGTCATTGTCGCGCCAGATGCGTACTATCCCTTGCTGGCAGGCGTGCTCGACGAGCACGGCATCCCGCTTTGGGCCGACGAGGTGATTTGCGGCTTCGGCCGCACTGGCAACGATTTCGGCTCGACGACCGTCGGCGTGCAGCCGCGCTTGATGAGCCTTGCCAAGCAAATGTCCTCGGCCTACGTGCCGATCAGCGCGGCAGCGATTCCCGGCCCGATGTACGAAGCCATGGTCGAGCCGAGCAACGAGGCCGGCGTGTTCGGCCATGGTTTCACGTACAGCGGCCATCCAGTCGCCTGCGCGGCAGCGCTCAAGGCCCTCGAGATCTATCAGCGCGACGGCATTTTCGCCCATGTCGCCAGCGTCGGCGCGTACCTGCAAGAGCGCCTGCTCGCCCTGCTCGAGCATCCGCTCGTTGGCGAGGTTCGCGGCAAGGGCTTGCTCGCTGCGGCCGAACTTGTCGCCGAAAAAGCCGCGCGCAAGCCTTTCCCTGATGGCCGGGCAGGGGCTATCATGGTGCGCTGCTGCGAAGAGCAGGGCTTGCTCGTTCGCGCCGTGGCGGGAAATTCGATCGCTTTCTGCCCGCCCTTGATTATCAGCCGCGAACAGGTGGACGAAATGATCGACAAATTCGAGTGCGCCCTGAGCGTCGCGACCGACGCGATCCGCCGCGAAATTCCGGGAACCGTGCAATGACCGTGCAACAGTCGTGCAATGACCGCACAATGACCGCACAATGAGGAACGCCATGGGAATTTTCGCCGCCAGACCGCCTCTCGTGAACCGGGCCGCCTTGCCCAGCGTGTTGCTCTGCCTTGCACTGGCCGCCTGCGGCCCTGCCGGGCCGGCGCCAGCCGCCGAAGTCGACCTGATCCTGACCAATGGCAAGGTGCTGACCGTCGACGAGAACTTTTCCATTCACGACACGGTGGTCGTAGACGACGGCCTGATCGTCGCCACCGGCGATGCGAGCCTGCTGCAAAGCCATCGCGCTGCCGAAATCGTCGATTTGCAAGGCAAGACGCTCATGCCGGGCTTCATCGACTCGCACATCCACATCCGCGGCCGGCCGAAACATTACATCGACCTGAGCGAAGCCGACTCGATCGCTGCAATCCAGCAACTCGTGCAAGCCAAGGCGGAAGAGGTCGGCCCGGGCAACTGGGTGACGGGCTATGGCTGGTCCGAAGACCAGTTGGCCGAAGGCCGCCGCCCGTTGCGGGGCGATCTCGACGCTGCGGCGCCTGGCAACCCGGTCATTCTCGATCGCGCTGGCGCCCATAGCGCCGTTGCCAACAGCATGGCGCTCGATCTCGCGGGAGTCACCCCGGAAACGCCGGATCCCGAAGGCGGCGTGATCGAGCGCAACCCCGATGGCAGCCTCAACGGAATCATCCGCGAGCGGCAGTCGATCGTCTTCCGGCTCGTTCCCGCAGCCACCCCGGAAGAACTCGTCGAAAGCCTCGAAATCAACCTGAACGGCTTGCTTTCCCACGGCATCACGAGCATCCTCGACGCTTCCAAGACCCCGGCGCAATACGAGCAGTGGGAACGTCTGTACGCGAGCGCGGAATTGCCGCTGCCGCGAGCGGCGCTGCAATTCCGCTGGCGTGATCCGGCGGTGATCGAGGCGCTCAAGGAACGCGTCGGCGACGGCGATGCAATGCTCAAGATCGGGCCAATCAAGGTGTTCGCCGACGGCGGTTTCACCGGCCCGGCGGCTTACACCAAGGAACCGTACCGCAACCAGGACGACTACCGCGGTCGTCTCGACAGGCCCGAGGAAAAGCTCGCCGCCCTGCTCAACGAGATCCACGACGCCGGCTGGCAGATGGGAGTCCATGCCATCGGCGATGCTGCCATCGAGCTCGTCGCCGGCATCATCGCCGACGCCCTCGAGCGCAACCCGCGAGCCGACCATCGCCATTTCCTCAACCACTTCTCCATGCGGCCTTCCGATGCGACGATGCAGCTCATGGCTCGGCATGGAATCGCGATTACCCAGCAACCGAATTTCACCTACACACTGGAAGGCCGCTACGTCGAGAATCTCGACGGCTGGCGGCTGCAACACAACAATCCGCTTCGCTCGCCGATCGATTTTGGCATGACGGTGGCGATTTCCAGCGACGTGCTGCCCATCGGCCCCATGGTCGGGCTGTACGCCGCGACCACGCGCAAAGGCATGAGCGGCGCGGTCTATGCGGCGGAGGAGGCAATCACGATGGAGGAGGCGATTCGAGGCTACACCCAGGCAGGAGCGTGGCTGCTTTTCGAGGAGGGCGTGAAAGGCTCCCTCGAACCCGGCAAATTTGCCGACATGATCGTGCTTTCGGAAGACTTGCTGACGATCAGCTCCGAACGGATCATGGACGTCGAAGTCGAGCAGACCTGGTTGGGCGGGCGTTTGGTGTATGTACGGCAATGAATGATTCCAGCGAAATCCAGATCGAATTCATCAACATCAGCAAGAGCTACGATGGCAGCACCATGGTGCTGCCGAACCTGAACCTGGGAGTCCGGCGTGGTGAATTCCTCACCTTGCTCGGGCCTTCGGGCTCGGGCAAGACGACCTGCCTGATGATGCTCGCCGGGTTCGAGACTCCGAGCTCGGGCGAGATTCGCGTCGATGGCAAATCGGTACACGACCTGCCACCGCAGAAGCGCGACATGGGAATGGTGTTCCAGAACTATGCGCTGTTCCCGCACATGACGGTTGCGCAGAACCTTGCCTTCCCCCTCGAAGTCCGCGGCATCGCTGCCGACGAACGCGCCAGCCGCGTGCAGCGCGCGCTGGAAATCGTCCGCCTCGATGGTCTCGGCGACCGCCGCCCCGGCCAGATGTCGGGTGGCCGGCAGCAACGAGTCGCCATCGCCCGCGCACTCGTGTTCGAGCCAGGCGTGATCCTGATGGACGAGCCGCTCGGCGCCCTCGACCGCCGTCTGCGCGAAGAGTTGCAGCTCGAGATCCGCTCGATCCAGCGCGAGCTCGGCGTCACCATGGTCTATGTCACCCATGACCAGCAAGAGGCAATGACACTATCGGATCGCATCGCCGTCTTCAACCATGGCGAAATCGAGCAGCTTGCCTCGCCCGAGGCGCTTTACGAGGAGCCGGCCCGGAGTTTCGTCGCGAGATTCGTCGGCGACAACAACCTGTTGCGCGGCACGGTTCGCCAGATCGAGGGAGAGCTGTGCAAGGTTGCGGTCGGCGATGTCCTGATCGAGGCGTTCATGGTCGAGCCCCTCGAAGTTGGCGCATCGACGGTGCTGGCGATCCGCCCCGAGCGGGTCGAGCTGGCGCCGGAAAAAGGCTATGCCAACACGATGCGGACGAAGGTCGAGGACATGGTGTTCCAGGGGGACCACTGGAGGATTCGCCTCGACGCTTTCGCACAGCCCGATTTCTTCATCAAGATACCGAACCTCGTCGGGCAGCGCGGCGTGCTGCCTGGCGACCAGGTCACGGTCGGCTGGACCGCCCTCGATTGCCGGGCGGTGCCGGACGAAGGTTGACAAGAGCCAGGGTGGCCCCGTTCGGGACCACCAGATGTCCGCAGAAGCGGGAATGTGAAGAGGAAATGTGAAGTGAAAACAGGAAGTGGAAATGGGAAGTGGAAAGGAGAAGCGGAAATGAACCAGCAACGAACGGAACCGATGGCAATCGATCGCCAAGCGAAGCCAGGCGCAGCCCGCCTGCTGCTCGCCTTGGGCCTGCTGCTCGCCTTGGGCCTGCTGCTCGGCGCTGCCATGGCCCAGGCGCAAACGCTGACCTTCGTCACCTATGGCGGCTCCTACGGTCGCGCGGTGGAGCGCGCCTGGATCGAGCCCTTCATGGCGGCAACGGGCTACGAGGTGCGCGTCGAGGACTACAACGGCGGCCTCGCCCAGATCCGCGCCCAGGTCGAAACCGGCAATGTGTTCTGGGACGTGGTCGACATGACGACTCCCGACTCGGTTCGTGCCTGCGACGAGGGCCTGCTCGAGTTCGTCCCCATCGAGAGCCTGCCAGCAGCCCCTGACGGCACGCCTGCCGCAGAAGATTTCGCGCCCGGAAGCCGCTCGGAATGTGCCTCGCTCGGAATCATTTCCGCGACCATCGTCGCCTACAACGAGGAAATGATTTCCGGCCCCAAGCCGAGCACGATCGAGGATTATTTCGATCTGGAACAGTTTCCCGGCCGCCGCGGAATGCGGCGCGTTCCCGTGGTCAATCTCGAATTCGCCCTGCTTGCCGATGGCGTGCCCCTCGATGAGGTCTACGCGACCCTCGATACCGAAGCGGGAATCGCCCGGGCCTTCGCCAAGCTCGACACGATCAAGGATCAGCTCGTGTTCTGGGAGGCTGGCGCCCAGCCGCCGCAAATGCTCGCTGACCAGGAGGTCGTCATGAGCACGGCTTACAACGGTCGCATTTTCAACGCCCAAGTGCTCGAAAACCAGCCGTTCACGATCATCTGGGACGGCCAGGTGCAAGAGACCAGCGGCCCCGGAATCGTCGCGGGAACGCCGCAGCTCGAAATCGCTCGCGAACTCATCGAGTTCGTCTCGCGCCCGGAAAGCCTCGCCAATATCAGCAAGTACATTTCCTACAGCCCCATGCGCCATTCGGGCAACGAGCTCGTTTCGACCCATCTCGAAACCGGCATCCCCATGGCGCCGCACATGCCCTCCTCCGAGCGAAACATGGGGCGCACCCTGCATAGCGACTGGGCCTGGTGGGCCGACAACCGGGACGAGATGAACGAGCGTTTCGCGGTATGGCTGACGCGTTGAACAACCGGCGCCTGCGCGCCGCGCTGCTGACGGCGCCCTTGCTGCTGTTCGTCGCGGTGACGTTCCTGGCGCCGCTGGCGCTGATGCTGGTGCGCAGCGTCTACCAGCCCGAGGTTGCCGAAGCCCTGCCGGAAACGCTTGCGGCACTCGCCGACTGGGACGGCAAGGAATTGCCCGGGGAGGCGGTCTTCCGCGCTGCCGGAATGGAATTTGCCGCCTTGAGGCAACAGCGCGCGCTCGGTTCGGTGGCGACCCGGGTCAACCGCCTCGAAAGCGGCCTGCGCAGCACCTTGCTCGGCACCGCGAGGCAACTCGCAAGGCAACCGCCAACGGAAGGCTGGCGCGAAGCGATGATCGCGGCGGACGAGGACTGGGCGAAAACTTCGACCTGGCTGGCGATTCGCCGCGCTGGCGAGCGAATCACGCCGCGCCACTACCTGAACGCGCTCGATCTCGACCGGGG
>RKSA01000084.1 GCA_007571115.1 Gammaproteobacteria bacterium | reverse complement strand
TATCTCGACCTTGAGGACTGGGACGAGCTGGAAAAGCTGCTGCGCTCGCTGGAACGCAGCAAAACGGCGCCGAGCAGCGAAATTCTCCGCCTGCGCCAGCAGATTCTCGCCGAGCGCTTGCACGCAGTGGCCGTGGGGCGCGAAGCGAACCTCGATCACGAACAGGCCCGGGCAAGCCTGCGGCAGTTGTGGAACAAGGCGCCGAGCGATTTTCACAACGTTCCGCAACTGGCGAGCCTGTATGCCAGATCGATCCTGCTGCACGGCGGCACCGAGGATGCGGCGCTAGCGCTCGAGCACGCGCTGGCTGCGTCCTGGAATCGCGAACTGATCGATCTCTATGGACACCTCGCTCTTGGCGATGACATGCGGCGCCTGAACCTCGCCGAGGCATGGCTCGAGCAGCATCGCGAGGACGCCAGCTTGCATCTGGCCCTCGGCCGTCTTTGCTTGCGCAACGAGCTATGGGGCAAGGCGCGGAACTATCTGCAAACAAGCATCAACCACCGCGCCAGCGCTGCCGCCCATGGAGAATTGAGCCGCCTGCTCGAGAACCTGGGCGAAAGCGCCGCCTCCCGGAAACATCTCGACCGCTACCGCGAACTCGCCGCCGAACCATTGCCCGCCCTGCCGCAGCCGCTTTCCCCCACCGGCGCGGCTGCGGGCTAGCGCCCTTGCCTTGTGGCTTCGGGTCTTGCGGGGCAGGGAATCCGCGCTTGCTATTGAAAACTGGTTTGGGCGCACCTATATTCCCTTGCCAGGAGTGGCTGGCGCGCGCGTCGGCCTGAATGCGGGGCATGGCTCCGGCAAAACAGTGGAATTGCCAGGCAGTGATTGAAATCAGCAATCTGACCAGGAGGTTCGATCAGGTCGTCGCGGTCGACGACCTCAGTTTCGAGGTTCGCGAAGGCGAGGTGCTCGGCTTTCTCGGGCCGAACGGCGCCGGCAAGTCGACGACGATGAAGGTCATCACCGGCTTTCTCGCGCCTAGCGCCGGCAGCGTTGCCATCGACGGTTTCGACATCGGCAGCCAACCCTTGCAGGCCAAGGCGCTGATCGGCTACCTGCCAGAGGGCGCACCGAGCTACGGCGACATGTCGGTCGTCGATTTTCTGCGCTTCATCGCGCGAATCCGCGGCTTTCGCGGTGCTGAAGCCGAACAGCGAGTCGCTGCGGTCATGGGCGACGTGGCGCTCGAATCGGTCGCAAGGCAAACGATCGAAACCCTGTCGAAGGGATTCAAGCGCCGCGTCGGGCTCGCCCAGGCGATCCTGCACGACCCCAAGGTGCTGATCCTTGACGAACCCACCGACGGCCTCGACCCGAACCAGAAACACCAGGTGCGAGAGCTGATCCGCAATCTCGCCAAGGACAAGATCGTCATCGTTTCCACGCATATTCTCGAGGAGGTCAGCGCGGTTTGCACTCGCGCCATCATCATCGATCAAGGCAGAATCGTTGCCGACGGCACGCCGGCCGAGCTCGAGGCCCGCTCGCGCTATCACCACGCCGTCGCGGTGCGGCTCACCGGCGAGCTCGACCTCGTCGCCGAACTGAAAGGCGTGGCGGGAGTCGCTGCAGTCGAGCAGGACGCTGCGGACGCAACGAGCTTCACCGTCCTTTCGAGTGGCAAGCCGATTTTCGCCAGCCTCTCCGGGCTTGCCCAGCGCAGGCAGTGGCCGGTGGCCGAGTTCCATGCACGGCGCGGCCAGCTCGAGGACATGTTTCGCGCGGTCACCGCAGGCGCCAGTGCGGGCCGGAATTGAGAGGCAGCAACATGCGCAATCTGGCAATCATCCTGCAACGCGAGCTGAAAGGCTATTTCGCCACGCCGCTGGCCTACGTGTTCATCATCATCTTTCTCATGACCAACGGCATTTTCACCTTCGAGCTCGGCGGCTTCTATGCCCGGGGCCAGGCCGACCTCATGCCGTTTTTCGGCTTCCACCCCTGGCTGTACCTGTTCATGGTCCCTGCGGTCGCCATGGCGCTTTGGGCCGATGAACGCAAGACCGGAACCATAGAATTGCTGATGACCCTCCCGGTCACTCTTGCCGACATGGTGCTGGGCAAGTTTCTCGCTGCCTGGGCACTGCTCGGAGTCGCTCTGCTGCTGACCTTCCCGATCTGGATCACCGTCAACTATCTCGGCGACCCGGATAATGGCGTGATCCTCGCGAGCTACCTTGGAAGCTGGTTCATGGCGGGCGCGTATCTGGCGATCGGCTCGTGCATGTCGGCGTGTACGCGCAATTCGGTGATCGCCTTCATCCTCACCGTGAGCACATGCTTCCTGTTCGTCATCATGGGCTCGCCGATCGTGCTCGATGTTTTCCCCGACTGGGTTCCCCAGGTGCTCGTCGACGCCATCGCCGCGCTTGGCTTTCTGACCCATTTCGACGCCATCGCCAAAGGCGTGCTCGATCTGCGCGACGTGCTGTATTTCAGCGTTTTCATCGCCGCCTGGCTGCTTGCCAGCGCCGTCGTCATCGAGTTGAAGAAGGCAAGCTAGCAAAGTGGATAAGGTAGGATCATGACCATCGGACGCCTGATGTCGCTGGCCGGGCTCGCGCTGATCGCATTGGCGCTGCTGCTCGCTGTTGCCCTGATTTCGCTATTGCCCGGCTGGCGCCTCGATCTGACCGGGGACCGGCTGTTCACCCTCGCCCCAGCGACCCGGGACATCGTGTCAAACCTCGAGGCGCCGATCGAGCTGACCCTGTTCTATTCGGATTCAGCCACCGAGGACGTTCCGCAGCTCCGCACCTATGCTACCCGCGTTCGCGAGCTGCTGCAGGAAATCGTCATCGCCAGCGAAGGGATGCTGTCGCTGAACATCATCGATCCCGAGCCTTTCTCCGAGGACGAGGATCTCGCCAACCAGTTCGGCGTGCAGGCGGTTCCCGTCGTCCAGGGCGCCGAGGGAATCTATTTTGGCCTGGTCGCGGCCCAGCCACTCGCCGAAGATGCACCGGAGGCCTTGCGCATCTCCGAGACGATGCCATTGATCCGGCCCGACCAGGAGCCGTTCCTCGAATACGAATTCACCAAGCTGATTACCCAGGCTGCCAACCCCAAGCGCCCCGTGGTCGCCTTGCTGACAAGCCTCGACATCGATGGAGGCTTCGATGCCGCGACCAGCCAGATGCTCGATCCCTGGTTCGTCATGGACGTGGTCCGGCAGATGTACGAGGTGCGCCGCATCAGCGCGCTCGACGAAAGCATCGACGAGGACGTCGACATCCTCGTGCTCGTACACCCGGACGAGCTGTCCGAGCCGATGCTCTACGCCATCGACCAGCACATCATGCGCGGCGGCGCCGCCCTGGTGTTTGTCGACCCGAACGCCGATTCGCTGCTAATGCGCCCGGCCCAGGGAACGCCCTTGTCGGTGGGCCTGAGTTCGGATTTGCCGGGGCTGCTCGAAGCCTGGGGAGTCGAGTACGACAGCAGCAAGGTGATCGCCGACAGCGAGCTCGCCCTGCGCGTTTCGGTGGGGCAGGGCTCGCCCCCCGAGCCCCATCTCGCCATGCTCGGCGTCAAGAGCGCCAATCTCGATGGTGACGACATCGTCACCAGCCAGCTCGAGGACGTGAACGTCTCTTCCGCCGGCGCCATCGTTCCCCTCGAAGGCGCGACGACCCTGTTCGAGCCGCTGGTGCAGTCGTCGGCAAGCTCGATGCTGATGGAGGCGACGGTATTGCGCAGCATTTCCGACCTTTCGGCGCTGTTCGACGACTTCGATCCCACTGGCGAAACCTACACGCTGGCGGCGCGAATCAGCGGCGTGATCGATACCGCCTTTCCCGATGGTCCTCCGCCGGCCGAGGAGGAAGCCGAAACTGCCACGGAAGAGGGCGACACAGCAGCCGATCACAGCGACGATGCCGATTCGAGCGATTCGACCGGGCCCGCCAGCAGCACCGCAGAGGATGCAGAGGATGCCGCTGCAACCGGCGAGCAAGCGCCTCCCCATCTGACCCAGTCCCAAGAGCCTGTCAACATCGTGCTGTTTGCCGACACCGACCTGATGTCCGATCGCATGTGGGTGCAAGTCGCGCAATTCTTCGGCCAGCGGATTCCCCAGCCATTTGCCAACAACGGCGACCTCGTCATCAACGCCCTCGACAACCTCGTCGGCGGCGCCGAGCTCGCGAGCATCCGCAGCCGCGGCACGTACTCGCGGCCTTTCGATAGAGTCATCGAGATGCAGCGCCAGGCCGATGACCGCCTGCGCGAGGAGGAAGCGGTGCTGCTCGCCAGGCTCGCCGAGACCGAAGCCGAAGTCGCGCGCCTGAGCCAGAACGAGGAAGGCGAGCCCCTCGAGCAGATCGCCCCCGAAATCCAGGCCGAGATCGACCAGTTCAACCTGGAAAGGGTCGAAACCCGCCGCAGCCTGCGCGAAGTGCAATTCCAGTTGACCGAGGACATCGAGCGCCTCGGCAGCAACCTGCAATGGCTCAACACCTTGCTCGTTCCGGCACTGCTCGGCGTGGTCGCCCTGCTGGCGTCGCTGCTGCGCGCGAGAAGGCGCCGCCGGGCCTGAAGGCCGCAGCTCGCCAAGATACGCATCGTCGACACATCGGGATCTGCCCATGCCTGCCTTTCGCGCCTTGGCCCTGCTCCCCGCCATGCTGTTCGCCGCAGGTGTCGCCGCCCAGGGCCTCGACTACCGCGAGTTCAGCACCGATGACGAGGCCAACAACATCGAGGTGTTCAAGCGAGCCAGCCCCTCGGTCGTCAACATCACCAATTCGCGAATCGTCCGTTCGTTCCGTTCGCTCAATCCCCAGGCGATCCCGCAGGGCAATGGCAGCGGCTTCCTCTGGAGCGGGGACGGCCACGTCGTCACCAATTTCCACGTCATCCAGCAAGCCGACAGCGTCACCGTGACCTTGCAGGACGGCAGCATCCATCTTGCGCGAATTCGCGGCGTCGACCCCGACAAGGATCTGGCAGTGCTCAAGATCGATCCCGGGGGGCTCGAGCTGACGCCGGTCGCCGTCGGCGATTCGTCGCTGCTCGAAGTCGGTCGCAAGGTCATCGCCATCGGCAATCCCTTCGGCCTCGACACGACCATGACCGTCGGCGTGGTCAGCGCGCTCGGTCGGGAAATCGACGCTTTGAGCGGGCGCAAGATCCGCGACGTCATCCAGACCGACGCCGCGATCAATCCCGGCAACTCGGGAGGCCCGCTGCTCAACTCCCTCGGCGAGCTCGTCGGAGTCAACACCGCGATTTTCAGCCCCAGCGGCGCCAATTCGGGGATCGGCTTCGCGATTCCGGCGAATACCGTCAGGCGCGTCGTTCCCGAGCTGATCGAGTACGGGCGCGTGCAGACGCCGTTTCTCGGCATCATGCAGATGCCCCAGCCCGACTATTACCGCCGGCTTTGGGGAATCGAGGGAGTGATCGTGCTCGATGTTGTCGAGGGTGCCGGCCCGCAACGCGTCGGCATGGAAGGCCTGAGCCGCAGCCGCACCGGCCGGCTCTTGCTGGGCGACGTCATCGTCGCCATCGACGGCGCACCTGTTCGCAACGAGGACGACCTCGCCTCGATGCTCGAACGCTATCGCGGCGGCGACACGGTCACCGTCACGAGCGAGCGCGACAATCGCCGCATCGACTACGAAATCGAGCTGCTCGCTCCGGCGTCGCGCTGAGCTGAAGCTTCCGCAGCGAGGGCCTTCCTCGCGGCTGCGGCAGCTTGCCTGACCCGGGTCGGCGCCGTGCCGCCAGGGTGGTTCCGCGCCGCGACCGAGCCCTCGACCGAAAGCACCTCGTATGCGTTGGCCTCGATCAGGCCGGAAAAGCTGCGCAGCTCGGGAAGCGAGAGCTCGGCGAGTTTCTTGCCTTGCCCGATGGCATGGGCCACGGCCTTGCCCGTGACCCCATGAGCGTCGCGAAACGGCAGGCCCTTGCGCACGAGATAGTCGGCAAGGTCGGTGGCGGTGGCGTAGTTCGCGCCGGCAGCCTCGCGCATCGCCTCGCGCCTGCATTCGATTGCGGGAACGAGCTCGCTGAAGGCGAACACGCAGTCCTTGAGCGTGTCGAGCGTATCGAAGATGGGTTCCTTGTCTTCCTGATTGTCCTTGTTGTACGCGAGGGGCTGGGATTTCATCAAGGTCAGCAAGGACAGCAGGTGGCCGACAACGCGACCGCTCTTGCCGCGAACCAGTTCGGGAACGTCAGGGTTCTTCTTCTGCGGCATGATCGACGAGCCCGTGCAGAAGCGGTCGGGCAGGTCGACAAAGCCGAACTGCGCCGACATCCACAACACGAGCTCTTCGGACATTCGCGACAGATGCACCATGAGCAAGCTTCCTGCGGCTGCGAGCTCGATGACGAAATCGCGGTCGCTGACCGCATCGAGCGAATTGCCCGCAGCAGCGTCAAAGCCGAGCAGTTCGGCGGTTCGCGCCGGATTGACCGGATAGCTCGTTCCAGCGAGGGCCGCCGCACCGAGCGGAGAGACATTGATGCGGCGGCGGCAGTCGGCGAGCCGCGCGTCATCGCGGCTCAGCATCTCCTGCCAGGCGAGCATGTGATGGCCGAACGTCACCGGCTGCGCCGATTGCAGATGGGTGAAGCCCGGCATGATCGTTCCGGCCTCGCGTTCGGCGAGCTCGACGAGCGCCGAGCGCAGCCTCCACAGCAGGCCGCGCAGCTCGTCGAGCTCGCCCCGCGCGTACAGGCGCAGGTCGGTTGCGACCTGGTCGTTGCGCGAGCGGCCCGTATGCAGCTTCTTGCCGACTTCGCCGATCCGCTCGGTCAAGGCGGCCTCGATGTTCATGTGAACATCTTCGAGCTCCACCGACCAGGCGAAGCGGCCCTGCTCGATCTCGCAGCGAATCGCTTCGAGCCCAGCGACGATCTGCCGCGCCTCGCCCTCGGTCAGCACGTCGGCCTCGGCGAGCATCGTCGCATGGGCGATGGAACCGGCGATATCGTGCCGCCAAAGGCGCGAATCGAACCCTACCGACGCAGTGAACCGCTCGATGAAGGCATCGGTCGCCTCGCCAAAGCGCCCACCCCAAAGCTTGCCAGTGCCAGCCTCGCCATCGCTCTCGTTCATGCCTTCAGCCCGCCGCCCTGGCCCCCACAGAATCACCGAGCGCATGATAGCAATATTGCCTCCGCGATTTTCCGCCACTTTCCGCCGCCCTGCGGCGCCAAAGCGGCGCCAAAGCGGCACCATCGCTGCATCGCCACGGCACCCTCACGCAGCACCGCCGCACGGCCTGACGGGCCAATCTTATTGTACTTTCGCAAAGAAAAGTAAAATAACAAACTCTCTTATGATACTTTCCCGTCAAAAAGTAAAATAAGAATCGAGCCTATGATACTTTGCGCCAATAAGCGCCGGGCCTGGCAGATGCCTGCGC
>RKSA01000158.1 GCA_007571115.1 Gammaproteobacteria bacterium | reverse complement strand
GGCCGGTGGGGGGGAGGGGCGGGATTGGTGTTTGGATTTTCGGGTTTCATGATGTCAAGCCCTCGTTGTGAAGGGTCGCCAGCCGGGCCCGCGCTGGATGCCCGGAACGCGAACAGTGGATGGAAGCTAGCATACACGGGAAAAGCAGGCAAGCATTTTTTCTAGTTCAGCACCTTGCGGAATTCTTGCTGTTTCGGGCAGTTTGCTGGAGGATGTAGCGGAATTTCCCTGGGGCTATGCACCGCCCAGGCACTAAGGGGGGGCGGCGTTATCGGGGGATCGGGTTGACTCGCATCTTGATGTGTTTGGGTTCGAGGAAGTTCATCAGGCCTTCGGGGCCGAGCTCGCGGCCGAAGCCGCTCAGTTTCCAGCCGCCGAAAGGGGCTTGCAGCTCCGAGGTGTCGGACACGTTGATGCCGACCGCGCCGAACTCGAGGCGCTCGGCGAGCGCCCAGGCTCGCTCGAGATTTTCCGAGTACACATAGGCTGCGAGGCCGAATCGCAGGCTGTTCGACACTGCGAGCAGTTCGTCGATCGAGGCGCAGCTCCTGATCGCCGCGACCGGGCCATAGGTTTCCTCGGTCATCGGCAGGCAGTCGAGGGGCGCGTCGTCGAGCAGGGTCGGCTGGAAAAACAGGCCTTTCGCGAGCTCGCCTTTGGTCGCCGGGGCGCCGCCGCTGATGATTCTGGCGCCTTTCGCGACCGCGTCAGCGATATGCTGCTGGGCTCTCTCGATCACGCTCGCAGTCGTCACCGGCCCGTACAGCGCTGCCGGGTCGATGCCAGGCCCGAGCTCGATGCGTTTCGTTTCCTCGACCAGCGCCGCGACGAATTCGTCGTGGACCTGCTCGTGGGCGAGGATGCGGTTCACCGTGATGCAGATCTGGCCCATGTTGGAAAACGACCTGCGCATCGCGGCCTTCGCCGCCGCCTCGAGGTCGGCGTCGGGCAGGACGAGAAACGGCGCATGGCCGCCGAGCTCGAGGGACAGCCGCTTCAGGTTGCCGGCTGCATTGCGCATGATGTCCTGCCCGGCGGCGATCGAGGCCGTCGCCGAGATGCACGCGATTCCGGGGTGCCGCGCAAGGCCGGCGCCGGCTTCCTGGCCCGTTCCCGGCAGATTCGACAGGGTGCCAGCGGGAAGCCCCGCCTCGACGAGGCATTCGGCGACCGCAGCGATCGCGAAGGGCGCTTCCAGCGGCGGCTTGACGACGATCGCGCAGCCGGCCGCAAGCGCGGGGGCGACTTTCCAGCAATACAGGTCGACCGGATAGTTCCAGGGAACGATGGCGCCGACAATTCCGACCGGGAAATGCGAGACGATGTTCCTGACGTTCGCCGCAGCGCCAGGGCGCAGCGAACCGAATACGCGCCTGCCTTGCTCGGCGTAATAGCGCAGCACCTTGGCGCCGAAGCCGATTTCCTTGCGGCTGTCGCAAAGCGGCTTGCCCTGTTCCCGGGTGAGCAGGGCGGCGATCTCCTCGAGCCGCGCCTCGACGAGGCTCGCGGCGCACAACAGCACGGCAGCGCGCTCGTCGGCATGGGTCGCCGCCCAGGCGGGCTGTGCGCGCGCCGCGTGTTCCACGGCGCGGTCGATGTCCGCGACGCTGGCGACGGCGCAACGCCCGAGCAGGCTGCCGTCCGCCGGGTCGCGAACTTCACGCCAGGTGCCCGAAGCTGGCGCCTGGAACGCTCCTCCATGGAACAGCGGACATTCCAGCATGGCGATCAGTCAGCGGCTCGAAAGCCGACGCCACAGTTCGGCGTAGTTGCGGTCGTTCTGCTGGTTGGCCCTCTCCTTGCCGGCGGTATTCGGGCTGACCATGACCATCGGCTGCTTGCCGGCTTCGACGAGCTTCTGCGCGGTGGCGGCATTGATCGCCTGGCCCACGGCGATCGCGACACTCGTCGAAGTTGCGCCGACGCTGTGCTCGAGCCCGTCGATGGCGACCCCCGCATCGCCGAGCGGAGCGCCTGTGTCGATGACGATGTCGGCGATTTCAAAAAGCCGCTTCCCCGAGGAATGTCGTGACGGAACCTGGGAGGAATGCGGAACGCTCGTCACTCCGATGACGCTCATGCCAATCTCGGCCGCGCCAATGGCGATGTCCATCGTCACGGCATTGATTCCCGAATGGGAGAAGATCAGCATCGAGTCTTCGGCATCAGTCTGGTGCGAGGACAGAATCGCCTTGCCGTAGCCCTCCTGGGAATGAATGAAGCGGTATTGCCGCGCTCCCATGTCGCCGAGCACGCGATGAAAGGAGATCATCGTGCTCTCGACGATCGGCCGGAAGCCGACCACGGTGCCGGTTCGGGGGAACATCTCCAGCGCGGCGAAGGAGCCGTGGCCGGTGCCGAAGGTGAACGCGAGCTTGCCCCTGCCGATGCTTGCGGCGCAGGCCTCGGCTGCGGCTTCGAGCGCCGCCTGCTGGGTGTCGAACACGCGTGCGAGCTGCTTATCGAGCAGGCGGCGATAGTCTTGCACGACGCTCATGAGGCCGCTCCGGCGCGCAAGGTCGCGAGCGTCGCGAACGCGCTGACGAGAACCGCCAGGGCGGCGATGGCGATCAGCAGGCCGAACCCGCCGGCATCGGCGGCGATGCCGCCAAGCCAGGGGCCGAGCGCCGAGCCGATTCCCTGGGCGGCGGCAATCAGCACGACGAAGCGACCGCTGCCATCGAGGGCGGCCAGGTTGCCCATCTGGTACGGAAGGACGAAACCGATGGCGAAACCGAGCCCGGCCAGGGCCGCTGCGTAGGACCAGAAGCCCGGCAACCTCGCCAGGGCGAGCAGCGCGACGAGCAGCAGCGCCATGCCGGCAAGCAGCGGCAGTGTACGGCCCGCGCGCGCCGCGAGCAGTGTCGCGGCGACCGAGCCGAGTGCCGAAGCGAGCAGGTTCGAAGCGATGACCGGGCTGATCCGCGCCGCGTCAAGGCCCGCATCAGCGCCGATCCGTTCGGCGAAAGCCCAGACCGCCGCGAAGGCGAAGCCCGAGCCAACAATGCCGAGCAAGGCAAGCAGAATCGGCAAGGGAGGCAGCCAAACGAGTTCGCCAGTGCCCGATTCGCGCGTCGCGCCGCTTCGGGGAAGAAGCAGAGCCAGCATTCCGAGCAAGAGAATCAGGCCGCCAAGAAACACGCTCGCTCCGAGCAGCTCGAAGCGTGGCGCGATGTAGCGCCCCACGGCGAAACTGATCAGCGCCAGCATCGTGTAGGAAACGACGATGCCGATGGCGAAACTGCGCTCGGGGCTCGCCGATTCGCTGAAGATGCGGTAGGCGATGCTCCAGAAGGTTCCCATCGCCACGCCGATCGCGCAGACGATCGCGAGGCTTGCCGCGTAGCCGTCGACTCGCGCGAGCAGCAGCAAGGCCGAGACCGCGACAAGCGTGGCGAGCAAGGCAAGCCCGCGCCAGGAAAAACGGCTCGCCCACCACAGTGCGGTCAAGGAGGCGATCGAGAACCCGGCCAGGTAGCCCGAGCCGAGCGAGCCTGCCTGGGCCTGGCTGAGGCCGCCGCTGGCAACGTTCATTCCGACGAAAAACGGCAGGAAGGCCCAGAACAGGCCTCCCGCAGTATAGAGCCCAAGCGCTGCGGCGTTTGTCTTGTTGCTGATCGTCATGTTGCCGATTCCCGTGGGGCTTGCAAGGCTTTCGCAGAAACAGCAGCCTCAGAAATTGCGCGTGATGTCGAGCCCCCAGGTTCGCGGGTAATTGTACGTTCCGGCTGCAATGAAGAAGCCGAAGCCCAGCACCTCGTAGGCTTCGGTCAGATATTCCTCGCCGGTGAGGTTGCGCACCCAGAGGGCGATGTCCCATCGGTCGTCGGCCGATCGCAGCGCCAGCCGCAGGTCGACGTCGATGTGCGACTCGGTGAACAGCGCCCGGCGCGCGAGCAGATCCCGGGGGATGTCGTCTTGCCACAGGTAGTCGAGCCGACCGTCAAAGCGCCAGTCGTCGCTGACCGGCGTGGTGACGCGGACCATCGAGTTGAAGCTCAGCTCGGGGTGGTTGGGAATCTGCCTGCCGCTCAGGTCGGCCAGGGTCGAACCGAAAATCGGCGCGTTGTCGGGGTACGGGCTGCCCGTTCCCGCTCCGGCGACCGAAGTCACGAGATTGCCGTATTCGCTGCTGATGTACGCGGCGCCAAGACTCAGTTCGAGCCAGTCGGCCGGCAAGGCGCGCAATTGCGCTTCGGCGCCCAGCAGCAATGCATCGTCGGCATTGATGAGAAAATTCGCCGAGATGCCACTCAAGGGCTCGACCGCGACGACTTGCGGATTTCGCGCGTCGTAGAGGTAGACCGAGCCTTCGAAACTGGCGCGACCGTCGGCGAGCAAGGTCTTGATTCCCGCCTCGTAGGCGACCAGCGACTCCGATTCGGTGGGCTGGGCATTTTCCACGGCCTCGAGGAACTGGCTGTTGAAGGTCCCTGCATTGAAGCCCCGGGAGATGCTGCCATAGATCAGGGTGGTCTCGCTCGCCTGCCAGTCGAGCGCCAGCCGTAGCGAATAGTCGCTGTCGGAGAACGTGCTCGTGATCCCGCTTTGCAATTCGGGAGCGACAAAAATGCCCGTGGTCCGGTAGGCAAAGTCGCGTTCGACGTCGGTCCAGCGCGCGCCTGCGGTCAGGGTGAGATCGTCGCGCAGCAGCAGCTCGAGCTGGCCGAACAGCGCGCGGGTATCGGTCCCCAGCGTCGAATAGTCCTGCCTGCCTCCCGAATCGAACGATGGCGAGCCCTCGAGCTCGTCGCTCGAGTAATAGAACCCGGCGAGCCATTGCAGATTGCCGGCGCCATTGGAGGCGAAGCGGAACTCCTGGGAGAACTGGCCGACCTCGGAGCGCCTGACATCGTCGAGGGCCACGGTCGGGCCGGCGTCCTCGTCGAGCTCGTCGCGGCGCTCGAAATCGTCCCAGCCGGTTACCGAGGTGAAGCTTGTCGCTCCCATGTCCCAGTCGAGTTCGAGCGACAGGCCCCTCGAGCGGTACGCATGGGCGCCGAGGGCATTCTGGTTGTTGACGTAGGCGTCGCCGCTCGGGTCGTTGTAGGAAGTGCCGCTGACGAAAGGATCCGCCGCCAGGCAATTGTGCGCCGCAGCTTGCACGTCGCCGCGGCTGAACTCGTCGCAAATCCGATCCGGCAGGCCATCGCCATCGGTATCCTCGCCGGCCGGGATCAGCGCGAAAGGCCAGACGTCGGAATCGTCCCGACCGGCGTAGCCGCGCAGTAGCAGCTCGATATCGTCGCTTGGCTGGAACAGCAGCGAAGCCCTGCCGATGAACTGGTCGATTTCGCCACCATCATCGGCGCCGGGAAAGGTGTTGCTCAGGGGGCTGTCGGTCTGCCGCAGATATTTCAGCGCGACCCGGCCCGCCACCGTGTCCGACACGGCGCCGCCGTAGGCCGCCTCGATGGCGCGGCGGCCATAGCTGCCAGCACCCGCGGTCGCATAGCCTTCGCCCTCGAAGGTCGGGCGTTTCGAGATGATGTTGACCGCACCGGCGATCGTGTTGCGGCCGTAGATCGTCCCCTGGGGCCCTTTCAGCACTTCCATGCGCTCGACGTCGAGCAGCCGGAAAGCCTGCATCGGCGGCTGCGAGACGTAGACCCCATCGGCGTACACTCCCGTCGATTGGGGCAGGGTCTCGATGAAGCCGTCGGTGCTCAGGCCGCGGATGGCGATCAGCGGATAGCCGAATTCGCCAAATGGCGTCTGTATGTTCAGGCCCGGGGAGAATCGCCCCAGGTCGATCAGCGAGCTTGCGCCTGACTCGCGGATCAGGTCGCCATCGACGACATCGACGGCCATTCCCAGGTCTGCCAGCGATTCCTCGCGCTTTTGCGCGGTCACGAGGATTTCCTCGATCACCGGTCCGGGTTGCTGCGCGACTGCCACGTCCGCCAGCGCGAATTGCATCGCGGCGGCGAGGAGGATCAGAAGTCTCTTTGCCATAGCGGGTTCTCCTGCCACTGGTTGGGCCGCATCATCCACAGAACAAGACCGCATGGACGAACCGCAGACGATGCCTAAGGCCGGGTTGATGGCGGAAGTATTCACCCAATTAGTTGACTAGTCAAGCAGTTGTTTGCACAATATCGCGAAATTCTTGCCGAAACATCCTTGTAAAGAGCCGCTTCGACAATGGAGACTTGCCGATGATTCCGGGCCGCAAGGCGCTGAAACCGCGTTACGCCGTGCTCGCCGAGACGCTTCGTGACGGCATTCGCGCAGGTCGGTGGCAACCCGGCGACCTGCTGCCGAGCGAGGCAATGCTTTGCGAGCAGTTCGGCGTAAGCCGCGGCACCGTCGTGAAAGCGATCGGCGTCCTGCTTGCCGAAGGCCTGCTGCAACGGCGCCAGGGAGTCGGCACCTTCGTTGCGCGCCCTGCCTTGCACCGCTCGCCGGGTTATCTGCTCGGCTTCTCGGAAACCGTTCGCAGCCAGGGCCGGCTGCCGACGCACCGCCTGCTGCAGCAGCGGCAATTGAGCCGTGAGGAAGCGATGCAATACGGTTGCGACGAACCGGCCTTGCTGCTCGAGCGCGCCCGGCTCGTCGATGGTCTTCCCTGGGCACTGCACACGGCGCTGATTCCCCTGCGAATCGCCAGGTCGATCAGTGCGCTGCTCGGGCCGGAAAGCGAAGTGGAATGCGCGGATTTTTCGCTCTATGCAAGCTTCGCCGCTGCGGGCCTGGAAATCGAGCACGCCGACGAGACGATCAATGTACGGCTCGCTACCGAGCGGGAAGCCAGACAGCTCGGTGTCGAGCTGCCTGCGGCCGTGATGCTCGTGCATCGCAGGAGTTTCGACCACTCGGCGCGGCTCGTCGAACTCATCGAGGCCGTGTATCTGCAAGACTGCTACACCTATGACGCGCGCCTCGTCCGTTCGAGCCCGCTGGCGGCGCTGCACGGCCACAACGCAGCAAAAACCGTTCGTGAGGCATCATGAACAGGAACAAGGCGAGCAAGGCTGCTACGGCGCTGCTGCTCGTCGATTTGCAGAATTCGTTCTTCCACGAGGACGGGCAGAACCATTTTCGCGCAAGCGAGGCGCTGCTGCCTGCCCTCGGGCGGTTGCTCAGCCAGGCGAGAGCGAAACAGCGACCGGTAATATTCGTTGCCGAACGCCACCGGCCCCGGCTCGAAGATTTCGAATACGCCAAGCTCCCCGCCCATTGCATCGACGGCGAATTCGACTCTGCGCTGGTGCAAGGCTTCGCTCCCCGGTCCACACACCAGGGAGGCCGCGAATTCCTGCTGCCGAAACGCCGCGTCAGCGCGTTCCATTCGACCGATCTCGACCTGCTGCTGCGAGAACTTGCAGTGAATACCCTCGTGATCGGCGGAGTCAAGACCAATGTCTGCGTCAGGGCCACCGTGCAGGACGCTTTCTCCCTCGGCTATCGATGCCATGTCGTTCGCGATGCGGTGAGTTCGAATCGGGCTCATCTCGCCGCAGCCTCTCTCGAGGACATCGAGCGCTACTTCGGCTGGGTCGTGTCCCTCGACCAGGGCCTCGGGCTGCTGTCATGAGCAGGGCCGTCGCGATCGGCTACGCCTGCGTCGACTATGCCGCGACGCTCGATGGCCATTTCGCTCCAGACCGCACCGTCATGATTCGGCAGCGCGCCAGCGACGCCTTTCCCCGGCCTGGCGGCTGCGCGCTCTACGCGGCCCGTCCTCTGGCCGCGCGAGGCACTGCCGTTGCGCTGCTGTCCTGGGTGGGCGCCGACGAGCACGGCAAATTGTTCGCCTCCTCGGTGGAGCAGGCCGGAATCGGCGGCGGCGGAATCGTCACGATCAAGCCCGGCTCGACTCCCATGGCGTTCATGATCTATCAGGCTGACGGCAGTTGCGGCTGCCTGTTCGACCCGGGAATTCTCGGCAAGGAGTTTCTTTCGCCCGAACAGCAGCGCCTGATCGCGAACGCCGGGCTTTGCTGCGTCACCGTCGGGCCTGCCGCGATCACCAGGCAGGCGCTTGCCTTGCTCGACGAGGATTGCGAGCTTGCCTGGGTGATGAAAAACGACCCTGTGTCGTTTCCCGAACCGCTGCGGATCGAGTTGGCGTGCCGGGCGAGCTACATATTCTGCAACCGCCAGGAACGCGGCTGGGTCGACGATGCGCTGGCAAAATCCTCACAGTCCCCACAGCGCAAACGACAGCCGCTGGTCGTCGAGACCGCCGGTGCCGAAGCCGTGCGGGTCGCTGACGTCGAGCGGGTTTTCGAGCTCGAAGTCGAGCCTTTGCATTGCGAGGACTCGACCGGCGCCGGCGACACGCTCGCGGGCGGATGTCTTGCCGCAGTTCTTGCCGGCGAGCGCGATCCCTGCGCCATCGTGTCCTGCGGCATTGCCGCCGCAGCCGCGCTCTTGCGCAGCCGGGCGGCAGGGTAGTCCGGCCATGGCAGTAAAGCGCGCCTGGTATCTTGGCTGCGGCAGCGATCAGGTCGCCGAACGCGTCATTCTGCTCGGCGACCCGGGCCGCGTCCCCAGGTTCAGCCGCTACCTGAGCGAGGTCGAGACGCTTCCCGTCAACCGCGGCCTCGCCACGGTCACGGGTCGCTACGCAAATTGCCGAGTCACCCTGTCGGCTTTCGGCATGGGGGCGCCGATCGCCGCCATCGTCGTCCACGAGCTTGCGCACCTCGGCAGCAGGCTGTTTCTTCGTGTTGGCACGAGCATCGGGCTGCCTCCGGTGCAAATCGGCGATCTCGTCATCGCCCGCGAGGCGCTCTCCCGGGAAGGAACCTCGGCAGCGTACGCGGGCGAGGCGGCGAGCGCGAGTGCCGACCCGCAACTCGCGAACGTTCTCGCCGAGACCGCAGAGCGGTTCGACATCGGCTGCCATGCCGGCAAGTTCGCCAGTTTCGATGCCTTCTACCGGGACATGTTCGCCCTGGACAGCGCCGCCGAAGCTCGCGTGCGCAACAAGCTCGAAGCGCTCGAACGGCAGAACGTGCTCGCGGTCGACATGGAGACCTCAGCGATCCTTTCGGTCAGCAGCAGCCTCGGCTGCAGGGCCGGAAGCCTCTGCGCATCGACCGTGAACAGCCTGGAAAAGCGCAAGATCGGCAAGGCCGGGCAGGCCGAGGTCGAGCACAAGCTGATCTCGGTCGCGCTCGAGGCGCTGACGAGCCAGAAACTCGACTGAGCAGGAGTCAGGGCGCCACGCGCCGGTAGATGCGTATCCGCGCCTCGCCGGCGCCGGGAAACCCGATCGCCGGTGCCAGCAATTCCGCGAGTTCGGGCCTCGCCAGAATTCGCGCATTGGCGGAAGGATTCTCGATCGCCACCAGATCCCCGGGTGCCAGTGCGCGAAGCTGCTCTTCATCGAGGCGGCTTTGCGTTCGGTCAAACTCGACAACCATGCCGCTGTAGTAGGCAACGGCGCGATTGTTGGTCAGCAGTTTCGCGCCTTGCTCGCGATTCTCTTCGAGCCATTCGACCGCATCGGCAACATAGGACTTCGGCTTGCCGAAGCTGTAGTACGAATCGACCACCGAGAAGACGAAAAACAGGGCGAGCAGCCAAGGCGCCAGGCGAGCCCCGCGCGCCAGCGCCTCGCGAGCGATGAAAGGCACGGCAAGCGCCAGCGACAGGGCGAAAAGCATCGCGTAACGGCTGGTCAGATAGCGCGCCAGCAGGAGGAACGCGAGCACGATGAGCAAATTGAGCAAGGCAAAGGAGATGACGGGCAAAACCATGCCACGATCGCGCGGCAGCCGCATCTTCCACCAGCCCCAGGCGAGGATCAGCGTAAACGGCATTCCAACCGCGTACAGCAGCTCGACGAGCAGGATGAGCAACAGCCCGACGAGCAGCACGATCGGCAGGTATCGCGCCGAATAGGTCGCTGCATATTCGCCGAATATCGCCTCGGCCATCGCGGCGACCTGTTGATCGCCGGGATTGAGCAAGGATTGCAGGAACTGCGAGTAGCCCGCGCCAAGCGTGCCGACCTGGCGCAACGCGTTGAGATCGAATGCCAGGCCCGCGAGAAAGCACGCGAGCACTGCGGTGATCGCCAGGGTCTCGAGCCGAAGCAGGCGCCGATATCGTTCGCGCCGGTCACGGCGCTGGTCGAGCAGCAGGCCCAAGGGCGCGAGCAACAGATAGAACAGGGCTTCGGGGCGAAAGATCGCGGCGAGCAGCATCGCGCCGCAAAAGCAGCAGGCGAATTTCCATGTTCCCCCAGCATTGGCCGCGTAACGGATCAGCGACCACAGGCCCAGCAGCGAGAACGCCCAGAACCCTGCGTCGCGCAAAATCAGGAAACGATATTCGTTGATTTCGGGAAACAGCAGGATCGTCAGGGCGGCAAGCGTCAGCAAGCCCCGGTCGGCGGAGAATTCGCGGCAGATGCTGACGAAGGCGAAGGTCAGCAGCGCGAAAAAAAGGGCATTGAGCAAATGTGCAGCGGCGATCAGTTCCAACCCGACGCTCGCGGTGAGTCCGAGCAGGACCGGATAGCCGGCCCAGGGGTAGTGGGCGAAGGCGGCGCTAAAACCGTCCTCCATGAAGATCTGCGCGGTGCGAACGTAAAGGAATGCATCGTCATTGAGCGCCTCGATGGCGAAGCTGGCATAAGCCGACAGCGCCAGGCTCGCCAGCACCGCCCAGCTCCGCGCATCGGCGGCCGCCAGCTTTTGCACGATCATGTCGATGCTGTTTCTCATCGCGTCGTCATCGCGCCTTCATCGCGATTGCGCGGGCCGTTTGCCGCTTGCCGGTTAATACGCTTGCCGGTTAATAGATGCTGGGTTCGCCTGGCCGCCGGGTCTTGAAGCGCTTGTGCAGCCAAAGATACTGATCGGGCCGCTCGCGCACTGCCTGCTCGACGAGCGCGTTGATCCGCGCTGCGTCCTCGCCTTCGTCTGCGCAGGGGAAGCTATCCAGTTCGGGGCTGATGCGCAAATGGTAGCCCGAATCGCCGGGGCGCCGGTAATGGCTGAAGAACAGCACCGGCGAGCCGTTCGCTCCGGCAAAGCGGCTCGTCGCCGTTGTCGTCGCGGCCTCGACGCCGAAGAACGGCGCGAACACCGCGCGCCGAGGCCCGTAATCCTGGTCCGGGGCGTACCAGACGACGAGCCCATCGCGCAGGCAGCGCAGGATGCCGCGAACGTCGCGCCGTTCCACCACGCGCTGATAAAGCTGGCGGCGGCCATTGCACATGATGGCATCGAACAGCGCATTGCCATGGGCGCGATACGTGACGGCGATGGGATGGTGCAGGCTCAGCAGGAATCCGCCAATCTCCAGGGTCGTGAAATGCGCCGCGACGAGCAACACTCCTTTGCCCTTGGCGACCGCGCGCTGCAAGTTCCCGAGTCCCTCGATGCTCGTTCGAGCGCGGAAATCCTCGGGATTCCGGTTCCAGGAAATCGCCACCTCGACCACGCCGATGCCGTTGGCAACGAAAGTCCGGCGCACGAGCCGCCGCTGCTGTTTGGCGTCGAGCTCGGGAAAGCAAAGCCCCAGGTTGACTTCGCAGATTCGTCGGCGACGCCTCGCCAGGTGATAGCTGAGATGGCCAAGCCCCGCGCCAAGCCTGAGCTGCCACGAAAACGGCAGGCGGGCAGCCAGGCGGGCAAGCAGAACGAGCAGCCACGTCGGCCAGTAGCGAGGCGCGGCAAACTGCCGCAAACGGACAGGCTCGCCTGATGTGTTTTCTGTCATGGTCCCTGGGCAAACGCTAGTGGCTGGAGCCGATAAGCTAGCCAAATCTTGCGCAGATGGAAAGCCGAAGCCGAAGGGGAGGGCGTTCGCGGCTATGCTATGATGCCTGGAACGCGTTCCCAGGCAACCCTTTCCGCAGCCCGCCCATGAAGCCGACGATGCCCGCCTTTCAGGATGCGCGATTGCTCGTCGTCGGCGATGTCATGCTCGACCGCTACTGGCATGGCGACGCCTCGCGCATCTCCCCCGAGGCGCCGGTCCCCGTGGTGCGGGTGAGCAAGCGCGAGGACCGCCCCGGAGGCGCCGGCAATGTCGCCTTGAACATCGCCGCGCTGGGCAGCGCCGCGACCCTGGTCGGCGTGCTCGGCAACGATGATACCGCCGAAGAACTCGCTTCGCCGCTGCAAGCCGCTGGCGTGTACTGCGAGTTCGTTCGCTCGCCCGACAAGCCGACGATCACCAAGCTTCGAGTGATCGGGCAGCAGCAGCAGCTTATCAGGCTCGATTTCGAGCAATGCTTCGGCCCGGCGGACATCGTGGGGCTGCGCGGCAGGATTGCCGCGCTGTTGCCGGAAGCCCAGGCCCTGCTGCTTTCCGATTACGGCAAAGGTGCCCTTGGCGAAGTCGAGGAACTGGTCGCGCTTGGCAGGCGGCAAGGCATCCCGGTGCTCGTCGACCCCAAGGGCGCCGATTTCGCGCGCTATCGGGGCGCGACGCTGATCACGCCGAACCTCGCCGAATTCGAAGCCGTCATGGGGCCGAGCGCCGACGAGCACGAGCTCGTGGCAAAAGGCCGCTCCCTGATCGGAACCCTTGAACTCGAGGCATTGCTTGTCACTCGTGGCGAACACGGCATGACCTTGATCCGGCCCGACGCGCCGGAACTGCATCTGCCCGCCAAGGCCCAGGAAGTGTTCGATGTCACCGGCGCCGGCGATACCGTGATCTCGGTGCTCGCGGCAGCGCTGGCAGCCGGAGAGAAGCTCACCGACGCCGTGATGCTGGCCAATCTTGCCGCAGGGCTCGTGGTCGGCAAGCTCGGCACCGCAGCGATCAGCGCTCCGGAGCTGCGCAGGGCGCTGCTGGCCGAACAGGAAAGCGGCAGGGGAATCATGAGCGCGAGCCAATTGGCGATCGCGGTGCAGGATGCGCGCGATCACGGCGAGCGCATCGTCTTCACCAATGGCTGTTTCGACATCATCCACGCCGGCCACGTCGGCTATCTCGACGAGGCGCGCAAGCTCGGCGACCGGCTCATCGTCGCGGTCAACGACGACGCTTCGGTTCGCAAGCTGAAAGGGCCGGGCCGGCCGATCAATCCCCTCGACCGGCGCCTGCGCGTGCTGGCGGGGCTCGGCGCGGTCGACTGGGTGGTCAGCTTCGGCGAAGACACTCCGGAACATCTGCTGCGCGAATTGCGCCCCGACGTGCTCGTCAAGGGCGGAGACTACTCCCTCGAGCAGGTCGTTGGGGGCGAACTCGTCAAGTCCTGGGGAGGTGCAGTGCATGCCCTCGCCTTCATCGACGACTGTTCCACCTCGGCGATCGTCGAAAAGATGCGCAAGGTCGCCCCGGAAAGCGCCGGAGCTTCGGGCTAGCCGACGGCGGCAGCGACCGCAGCGGCATTCTCGCGCAAGTGCTCGGGGTTGATCGCGCCGACGACCACCGAGGAAATTCCCGGGCATTCGAAAAGGAAGCGGAAATTGTCGAGCACTGCGCCGGGCCTGGCGCAGTGTACAGCGTGTCCGCTCGCCAGGCCTTTCTTGACGAGCACTCCCTTGCCGGCCTGGCGCGCCTGCTCGATGACCGGCGCCTGGCTGACATCGGCGCGGTTGTAGGCAAGCATCAGTACGTCAACGAGCTCGATGGCGCGCAGGCCTCCGGCGACGGTCTTGGAACTCATGCCGATCGCCCGCAGCAGGCCTTTTTCGCGCAATTCCTGCAAGGTTGCCAGGCAATCCGATTCGTCGAGAATCGCAAGGTCGTTGCCATCGGAGTGGATCAGCACGAGATCCAGCCATTCGCTGCGCAGGCTGCGCAGGCTTTGCTCGATGCTCGCTCGCACATGGCTCGCGGAGAAATCGAACCACGAGCGGCCGCCAGCAAAATTCTCGCCCACCTTGGTGCAAAGCAGCCATCGGTCGCGATCGGGCAGGAGCCGGCCAAGCCGCTCCTCGCTGCTGCCATAGGCCGGCGCGGTGTCCAGCAAGTTGACTCCGAGTTCCCTCGCCACGTCGAGCAGCTCGAGAATTTGCCGATCCGAAGGAAGCTCGAAACCGGCGGGGTACTTGACCGCCTGATTGCGGCCGAACTTGACCGTGCCAAGCCCGAGGCACGATGCCTCGATTCCGCTTCTGCCAAGAAAGCGCCGGGGCAGCATCGCATCAGCTCCAGAATGGCCGCGCCAGCGTCGGCGCGGCAGTCGCACACGATGGCATGGCGTCTGACTTCGATGCAGGGCTGCCATTCGCTCGCTGGAGCGGCTCTTCGGGCACGGGAGGAGGCGAGTCTTGCCGGGGCGTCACTCCCGCTTCGCGCAAACGCTGCTCCACCTGGTCGGCGAGGGTCGGAGCGAGAGTCAGTTTGACGGGCCAGGCGACGAGCACATCTTCCTCGCTCACGACCGTGGCATTGTCGGGGCGCCGGCCATCGGCGCTGGCGGGTTCCGCGCGGTCGATGTCGAGGCAGCGCCATTGCAGGCCTCCAGGCGCCACGCCGGGGAACAGCTTTTCCAGCAAACCGGCCGCAGCCGCGATTTGCTGCTGATCGGAACGCGCCACACCGCTTTCGGCCAAATCGCCGCCAAGATACCAGACCGGTGCGCCTTCGCAGTCGCGATGTGAAGTGATCGTCAACTGGGGAGTCGCGCGAAGGCCTTCGCCGAGCACGTGGAGAAACATCGGAGGCAGCCCCAAACCAGTCGCGGCGACCATCTTCAACGGCCTGCGCTGGCTGCGGGGAATGCGCAAGCGGGCCTGCTCGATGAGCCGTTCATTGCCCTCGCCAGCGCAGAAAACATAGCGCCGGGCCTTGATTGCGAAAGTTTCCCCGGCCACTCGCAGAAGCAATTCGCGCACGCCGGCGCCTTGACGGAAGCCGAGAAATTCCCACTGCCCTGCTTGCTCTTGTGCGGATCCAGACCTTGGCCCGATGGCCTCGGCATCGGATTCGGCTTGGCGAATCGCGCGGATGCGAGCTCCATGAGGCGCAGCCAGAACCTCGGCCAGCGATGCAGTGTCGATGACGAAATCGGCTAGCCGGTACACCGGCCCGCGCCCTTGCAAGGGCACCGGAACGTTTTCCTTTGCCAGCAACTCAGCCTTGCCTGCGAGCATCTTGCTGCCGAGCAATGTCTTCAAGCCGGAAGCAAGGCCGCTGCCCGACCAGAGATGGAAATTCTCGCTCAAGATCCGGCAGCCGGAGAGGTCGAGCTCGCCGCGACCGGCGATGCACTCGCGCCAGCGCTGCGGCATGTCCAGAGTCGCCCGGGAAGCTCCTGCCAAAACGCCTTGCAAGGCATACTTGAGGCCGCCATGGATGATTCCCTGGGAGTTGATCGACTGCCAGCCGCCCAGCCCGCCTCGTTCGAGCAGGATCACCCGGTAGCCTCGGGCAACAAGCCGGTCGAGCAGCCATAGCCCGGCGACGCCACCGCCGAAGATGACGATGTCCGTTGCATAGCCTGTCGAGCAGTCTGCCGAATGGCCGCTTGAATCGCTGGAGGTCATTCGATAAGTTTCCCCGCATCGAAGCCAGACTGGCAAGCATACCCCAGGCGCAGCAACAGCGCTTCATGGAAGGCTGGCCGGTACGGGCCCGGACTCAACTCGATCCGAGCGATGCAGCGAGCGATCTACAACATCCTGTTCAGCGTGGCGCTGCCATGGATCTGCCTGCGCCTGCTTTGGCGGTCACGCAGGTCGCCGGCGTGGCGGCGAGGCATTGGCGAACGCTTTGGCCGGATCCGCGTTCCTGAGGATTTTGACGAGACCAGGGCGACGATCTGGATACACGCGGTTTCCGTCGGCGAAACCATGGCGGCGGTGCCACTGGCGTCGGCCTTGCTCGCCGAGGCGCCCGACTTGCAAATCGTGCTGACGACGATGACTCCCACCGGCGCCGAACAGGCGCGGCGGCAGCTTGGTGGCCGGGTCGTCCACCACTACGCTCCCTACGACTCCCGCGCGATCATCGCGCGCTTCCTGCGAGCTTTCCGCCCGCAGATGCTGATCCTGATGGAAACCGAGCTCTGGCCGAACACGATCGATCTGGCTCGCCGGCAAGGCCTCGGCGTGGTGCTGGCAAACGGTCGCCTTTCGGAAAAGTCCTGGCGAGGCTATGCGCGCCTGCGCGGCCTGACCAAAGCGATGCTGCGGCAAATCGACGTCGTTTGCGCACAATCGGAAGCTGACGCCGAGCGCTTCCGCGAGCTCGGCGCCGATGCCGTGCGCGTCACCGGCAGCCTGAAATTCGCTCTGCATGGAAGCAATGGCCGCGTCGAGCCTCTCGCGCTGATCGCTCGCTGGAAGCGCAATCGTCAATTGATCGTCGCGGCGAGCACCCGGGAAGGCGAAGAGCCTTTGCTGCTGCAAGCGTACCGCGAATGCCTCGCCGGGCATCCGCAGGCGCTGCTGCTGATCGTGCCACGTCACCCCGAACGCTTCGATCGGGTCTGCCGGCTTTGTGCTGGCGAGGGGTTCGCCACCGGGCGGCGCAGCCTCCCCGAGAGCTTCGCCAAGGCCCAGGTCGCGATCGGCGACTCGATGGGCGAGATGATGCGGTATCTGGCCAGTGCCGATGTCGCTTTTGTCGGAGGCAGCCTGGTCGATACCGGCTGCCAAAACGTGCTCGAGCCGGCTGCGCTGGGCTTGCCCATAACTGTTGGCGCTTCACGATTCAATTTCGCCGCTGCCTGCGACTTGCTCGAAAGCGCCGGGGCATTGCGCAGCGCAGCGAATCCCGGCGAGCTTGGCGAAATCTGGCGCGAACTGCTGGCAAGGCCCGGGCTGCGCGAGCGGATGGGGGAATCGGGCAAGGCGGTCATCGCCGACAATCAACACGCGCTCGAGCGGACCTTGGCCGAAATCAGGCGCCTGCCATGAAGCGGCCCCCTGCCGCAGCGCCTGCCAGCAGGTTCAGGCCGCCGAAGTCCGCGTCAGATTCTCCGCAGTCTCGGCGCCTACCCTGATGTTGTCCTCGATCCGCACTCCGCCATGATCGTACAAGCGATCGACAGCGCCCCAGTCGATCGACTTGCCGATTTCCGAGCCCCGCTCGGGCTCGAGCAGCATCGGGATGAAATAGCAGCCAGGCTCGATGGTGAACACCATGTCCTCGACGAGGTCGCGGGTCGTGCGCAAGGCCGGCGAATGTTCCGGCGGCGGCGTTTGCGCACCGCTGCTGTCGCGCTGATGGCCGCCCACATCGTGGACTTGCACGCCGAGCAGATGGCCGACGCCGTGGGGCATGAACAACTGCGGAATTTCCATGTCCACGAGCTGTTCAGCATCCCCCTGGCAAATCCCAAGCTCTAGCAGCAGCACGGCGAGCTTGCGCAAGGCGCTCGAGTGCAGTTCCACATAGTTCTGCCCCGGCCTGACTTCGTCGACGAGCTCGCATTGCAGGCGATCCATTCCCGCGACCAGTTGCTTGAACAGGCCATGGCTCGAAGGCCTCGTCCAGGTCCGCGTGACATCGGAGCAGTAGCCGTTTACCCGGCAGCCGGCGTCGATCAGCAACACCCGTGCCGGTCGCGGCAGGCGCCGCCGCTTGTGCTGGTAGTGCAAGGTCGCCGCCTTTTCGTCGAGGGCGATGATCGGGGTGTAGGGCAATTCCTCGTCGAGCTGCTGGCACGCCTGCAGGAAGGCGAGATGGATGTCGAATTCGCTGCCGTCGGCGAGGAAGCACGCGTGGGCGGCCTCGTGCCCGCGCATCGCGAGGCGATTGGCCAGGCGCAACTGCTCGATCTCGTATGGAGTCTTGACTGCGCGCGCGAAATCGAGCCTGGCGAGAAGCCCTTCGGGATTGCAGGCAGCGGCCTCGATTCCCAGGCCTCGCGCGATTTCCGCCCCGGGCCCTAGCCAGGCCGTTCCCTTGCCGGGTTTCGGCATGTCCTCGAGCGAAGACAGTTGCCGCACTGCAAAAGCCTCGCGCCATTCATCCTCGAGTGGAAAGTCCTGTTCGTACCAGTAGTCGTCGGGAACGACCTGGTAGTAGACGGGCTTTCTTCCCGGCTCGATCAGCAGCAACTGCTGCGGGCGACCGACTGGCAGCCAATGCGTGAAATGGCCGTAGGCCTGGAAGACGAGCTCGCGATCATCAGCGAAATGGTAGCCGATGCTGCCACCATGGATCAGCACGCGCTCGAATTCGCCATCGATGGCTTGGCGATAGTTCTCCTCGAGCGAGGCGACATGTCTCGAATAGCTGCTCGCCACGTTCATTGCCTCCTATGGCAGCCGCTTCGGGCTCGACGAAAGCGATTATAGCGCGACCGGCGAAGCGCCTCGCCGACAGTGGCGAGCATTCGCCCGCGTCCCTCCGCAACTTTCTTTCGCGCAAGTTTGGCGTGGCTGGGAAATCGTGCCTACATTGATTCGTGCCACTTCGAACAGATGCACGATCATGATGGCAAAGAAAGCCACATTCACCGATGAGCAGGTCGCCGCCGTTTCGGTGCTGCTGCGCGAGCCGCAGCACCGCGCGCGGCGCCTGCTCGCCGCCAACCAGCGCTGGCTGGCGGAGCT
>RKSA01000160.1 GCA_007571115.1 Gammaproteobacteria bacterium | reverse complement strand
CTCGAAGAGGCCCGGGCCCAGGTCAGCCGCGCCGAACTGGCGCTGGAAAAGGTCCGCGTCGTGGCGCCCTTTGCCGGCGTCGTCGAGTCGCGCACGGTCGAGCTCGGCGACTGGCTCGGAGTCGGCGCCGTTTGCGCGTCGGTGCTCGACGACGAGCCGATGCTGCTCGTCGGCCTCGTTCCCGAACAGGACGTGGGGCGAATCGAGATCGGCGCTGCGGTCACTGCGGAACTCGTCAGCGGTGAACGCGTCAGCGGCAGCGTGATCCATCTTGCCCGCAGCGCCGACCCTGCCTCGCGAAGCTATCGAATCGAGGTCGAAGTCGATCCGGGGCCGGTGGCGATCCGCTCGGGAATCACCATGGCGATGCAAGTCGATGGCGCCCGGATCAGTGCGCACCTGATCCCCGCTTCGGCGCTGACCCTCGACGATGCCGGTGCGCTCGGAGTCAAGATCATCGACGAGCGCGACATCGTTCGCTTCCGCGAAGTGGCGATCATCGGCGACAGCACCAGCCAGCTCAACCCCGGCGTTTGGGTGTCAGGACTCGAAGGCGACACGCATCTGATCACGGTGGGCCAGGAAATCGTCTTCCCGGGGCAGACCGTCAGCGCCGCGCGCGACATGGCGAATTGACCGGGCAGTTCCGCGAACATGAAATACATCGACGCAGCAGTCTCCCGGTCGCGAACCACCCTGACGAGTTTCGCGGCGATCATGCTGACCGGATTCGCCTGCTACCTGGCGATTCCCGTCGAACTGAACCCCGACGTGCAAGTGCCGATCATCGTGACGACGGTCATCCACGAAGGCATTTCCCCGGAGGATGCGGAAAAGCTGCTCTCGCGGCCTGTCGAGGTCGAACTCAAGGCTCTCGACGGAATCACCGAGTTCACCAGCTATTCGAGGGAGAACGGCGCGACGATCGTCGCCGAGTTCGATATCGACCTCGATTCCCAGGACGCGCTCAGCGAATTGCGCGAAGCGATCGATCGCGCCAAGGTGTGGTTTCCTCCCGATACCGAAGAGCCGATCATCGAGGAAGTGTCGGCCTCTGGCACGACCGCAGTGAACGTCGTCGTTACCGGCGAAGGCGCAACCGAGCGCGCCTTGCTGCGGGTTGCCGAGGAGCTGCAAAGCCGCATCGAGATTCTGCCCCAGGTGCTTGCCGCGGAAATGGTCGGCAATCGCGAAGAGCTGATGGAAGCGATCATCGACCCGAACAAGCTCGAAACCTACGGCTTTCCGAGCACGATCATCGGCCAGACCGTGCTCGGCAACAACCGGCTGATCCCCGCCGGGCAGGTCGATACTGGTAGCGGCAGCTTCTCGGTCAAGGTTCCCGGCCTGATCGAAACCCCGGACGACCTGTTCGACCTGCCCCTCGTTGCCAACGATCTTGGCGTTCTGACCGTCGGCGACATCGCGACCGTGCGCCGCACCTTCAAGGACGCAACTCGCTACTCCTACGCGAACGGCAGGCCCTCGATCTCGCTTAACGTGTCGAAACGCAAGGGAGCGAATCTCGTCGAGACGATGGCGGCGATCGACGCGGTGGTCGAGGAAGTCCGGCCCCAGGTTCCGCCTGCGGTGCAAATCGGCTACATCAACAATATCGCACCGATCGTCATCGAACAGAACATGGGCCTGCAAGGCAACATGGCGACGGCGATGGCGCTCGTGCTGATCGTCGTGATCGCCGTGGTGGGAGTGCGCTCGGGGCTGCTCGTGACGCTAGCGGTGCCCTTTTCGTTCTTTTTCGCCTTCATCATCATCACCCTGATGGGTTTCACCTACAACTTCATGGTGATTTTCGGCCTGCTGCTCGGGCTCGGCATGCTGATCGACGGCGCCATCGTGCTCGTCGAGTACGCCGATCGCAAGATGGCCGAGGGAATGACGAGCCACGAAGCATACCGCGCTGCGGTGCAGCGAATGTTCTGGCCGATCGTGGCATCGACTGCAACCACCCTGGCGGCGTTCCTGCCGATCATGTTCTGGCCCGGAGTCGCTGGCGAATTCATGAGCTACCTGCCGATCACCGTGTTCGCGGTGCTGATCGGCTCGTTGCTCTACGCCTTGCTGTTCGCTCCGACGATCGGTTCGCTGATCGGCCGTTCGAGCGACGCCGACCGCAAGTACCTGCGCGCCCTCGAGGAAGGCGACCCCGAACAGGCCGGGGCAATCACTGCGGCATACGCGAAACTGCTTGGCTTGGCGGTGCGCTTTCCGGGAACGGTGTTCCTGCTCAGCGTCACCACCTTGAGCGGAATCGTCAGCGCCTATCTCGCGTTCGGCCGGGGAGTCGAATTCTTCACCGAGGTCGAGCCGAGCCGGACGATCGTCGAGGTGTTCGCGCGGGGCAACTATTCGCCGGCGGAACTGCGCGACATCATGCTCGAAGTCGAGGAGCGCCTCCGCGAAGTCGGGCACTTCAAGGGAATCGTCACGCAATCGGGAAGCGGCTCGCAATCGGGTTCGGACCGGATCGGCTCGATCTATGTCGAGATGACCGACCGGCGCGACCGCGACATCAATGGCATGGAGCTCGAAGACCTGTACCGCCAGGCGATCACCGGTTTGCCAGGCGCCCGGGCCGAAGTCGTGGCGATCGAGGGCGGCCCGCCGGTGGGCAAGCAAATCCAGCTCGAACTGTCAGGCGAGCGCCTCGACCTGCTGTTCGAGGAGGCGCGGCGAATTCGCGGTTTCATGGAACAGGGAATGACGGGCCTGATCGACGTCGACGACACCACTCCGATACCGGGAATCGAGTGGGAAATCGGCGTCGACCGCGCCCAGGCGGCGATCATGGGGGCGAGCATGGCCGAAATCGGCGCGGCGATCCAGATGATGACCAATGGCGTGCTGATGGGCTTCTATCGCCCCGACGACAGCGAGGACGAGCTCGATATCCGCCTGCGCTACCCTCGCGAGTACCGGGGAATCGACCAGATCGGCAGCATCCGCATCGCAACGGCGAACGGTCCGGTTCCCGTGAGCAGTTTCATCACTCGCGAAGCGAAACCCAAGGTCAGCTCGATTCAGCGGGTCAATGGCGAGCGAGTCGTCTACGTTCGCGCCAATCCGGCAACAGGCATCGTTGCCGACAACAAGGTGCAGGAGCTGCGCGCCTGGCTCAGGGACAATCCGCCAGCACCGGGAGTCGATTACCAGTTCCGCGGCGCCAACGAGGAGCAGGCCGAGTCGGCGGCGTTCCTCACCCAGGCGTTTTCCCTCGCCATGGCCTTGATGGCGATCCTGCTCATCACGCAATTCAACAGCTTCTACCAGTCGGCGCTGATCCTCTCGTCGATCCTGCTTTCGACTTCGGGAGTGCTGCTCGGCCTGCTCATCACCGGCCAGACTTTCAGCGTCATCCTGACCGGAATCGGCATCGTCGCCCTCGCCGGGATCATCGTCAACAACAACATCGTGCTGATCGACACGTTCAACGTGCTGCGGCGCGAGCACTCCGAGTGGTCGCTGCGCGAGGTGATCGTCCATACCGGCGTGCAGCGCCTGCGTCCGGTGTTCCTGACGACGTTCACCACGGGTTTCGGCCTGCTGCCGCTGGCGATGCACGTTTCGGTGGACCTGATCGGCGCCGAAGTCGAAGTCGGCGGGCCGATCACCTCGCAGTGGGTCGCGCTCGCTTCAGCGATCGTGTTCGGCCTCTCTTTCGCGACGATCCTGACGCTGATCGTGACTCCGGCGATGCTGGCGCTTCCCGACAGCCTGCGGCGAATGCGCGACGGCCTGCTGCGGCTTCTCGCCCTGCGCAGGGTCTTGCCGGCAAAAACGGAGCTTGCGGGCTAGGTGGCTTGCGCTTGTAAGGTCTTTGGCGTCTGTGTGAGAATCGCCTTTCGCTTGTCGTGGTTGCATCCATGAGCCTGCTGCTCGGCTTCTTCTTCGTTAGCCTCTGCTTTTCGTTTCTCTGCTCGATCCTGGAAGCGGTGCTGCTGAGCGTGACGCCGACCTATGTCGGCATCCTGGAAAAGCGCGGCGCCCGGGTCGCCAAGGATCTGGCGCGTTTCAAGGAAGACATCGACCGGCCCCTCGCGGCGATTCTGACCTTGAACACCATCGCCCATACCGCCGGCGCGATCGGCGTCGGCGCCCAGGCGACCAAGCTGTTCGGTGCATCGCAAATCTCGCTGCTCGGCTTCACCATCGCGACCAACTGGGAAGCGATCATCGCCGTGGTCATGACCTTGTCGATCCTGATCTTTTCCGAGGTCATCCCGAAAACGATCGGCGCCAACCACTGGGAAAAGCTGGCACCGGCAGCGACTCGCGCGCTCAAGGTCATGCTGGTCGCGCTTTGGCCGCTGGTCTGGCTGAGCCAGTTCATCACCGGCATGTTGAAGAACGACAAGGACCGCCCGGTGCTGAGCCGCACCGACCTGGCGGTGATGACCGACATCGGCACAGAAACCGGGGTGATCGAGGAAAGCGAACGCAAGATCATCCACAACCTGCTTGCTTTCCGCGGAATTCGCGCGGCTGACGTGATGACTCCGCGAATCGTCGTCGTGGCGGCGAGCGAGGACATGAAGCTCGGCGACTTCCACGACAGCCACAGCCAATTGCCGTTCTCGCGAATCCCCGTCTACCAGCAGAAGAACGACAACGTCACCGGCTACGTGCTCAAGGACGACGTGCTGCTGCAGCTCGTCGACGACCACCACGACATGACGCTCAAGGACTTGCGCAGGAACATCATCGCCGTACACAGGACCGCGACCGTTCCCGACCTGCTCGACACCTTCATGGCGAAGAAGGAGCATCTTGCCGCAGTCGTCGACGAATTCGGCGCCATGGAAGGAATCCTGACGATGGAAGACCTCATCGAGACCCTGCTCGGGCTGGAAATCGTCGACGAATCCGACAATGCCGTGGACATGCAGGCGCTGGCTCGGGAAAACTGGAAACGCCGCGCGCAGAAGCTCGGCATCATCCCGATTCGCAACGGCTGAAAGCCGGGCCTGCCGAGCGATCGAAGCGCTGGCGAAGCTTCGCCCTGCCTGGAGTGCGCCGGCAGTCAGCGCAGATTCGAAAGCAGCGCTTCCCTTCGCGATTCCTGCCGTTCGCGCAGGCGGTTCCGGTTGCTGTCCGAATGCCATGCCAGATACGCTTCGGCGAACTCGACCCCTTCGCGAAGCCGCGCAATCTTGCCCAGGTCTGCGGTCGCCGCCCCGGTGGCGAGCTGCAAGCGCAGCTTGAGCAATTGCCGGGCCTGCCGAAGGTGGGAGATGGCGCGGCCATCGAGGGAATTGCGCAGGGCATCGACATGCCAGCCTTGCACCCTTGCGAGACCTTGCTCGAGCTTGCCTGGATCTTCGGCGTACAGGTTCTGGTACAGACCGAGCAGCAGGGCGTGATAGTCGTCGACCTGATGCCAGTTCGACAACGCCGCCTCGCTGTCGATCAGGGAATCGACGATCGCGAGTTGCGCCTCGTGGTACAGGCCCAGGGTCATTCGCGCGGTTTGCAGGGCCTCGCGCAAGGTGGCGATGGCTTCCTCATGGCGTTCTTGCTCCTGCAACATGCTTGCGTCCGACAGCAATCCGCCGAGCTGCTCCGGGGGCCAGGGCGAGTTGGCGGCGAGCGGGAAAGTCTCGGCAAGCGCCGCGCAGGAGACGAGCATCGCGAGGGCGAATGTCAGGCGCCTCGCCAGATTCGGCAGCGCTGCCAGCCTGGAATCCGCAATGGGGCTGGATAGCTTGGGATTGCGATCATTCCGACCGTTGTGAACGTTGCAAATGTGCTCCATGAGAGACCTGCCAAACCAAGGGTCTGGCTCCCAATGTCTCCCATTTCGCCGCTGATTTCAAGGAAAATCGCGAGAAATTTGCATAAATATTTCTTTACTGTAACAATAGTTTTTTTTAATCAATTGATTTGAAAAGGAATAATTTTTATGCACTGTTTTGGTGCCGCCGGTTGGTGCTGCCGGTTTGCTGCCGACTTGGCGCTATCGATGCGTCCGGTTCGCCAGAACCGCCTCGGCGAGCAGCAGCAGCATCGCCAACACGAGCAGCCACCACCAGAGCCGCTGCGACTGCTCGAGCTGTTCGGCGAGTTCGGCGATTTGCACCTGCCGGGACCGCGTGACATCGGTGTCGGGGTTGACGATGGCATCGGCCAGGGTCGATGGGGCGACCCGGGCGAGCGCCGATTCGGCGCTCGCCGGGTTCACCGCGAAAGCCTCTTCGACGTCGCCGACCCGGGCGCGGATGATTCCTGGCGTCCTCGCCTCGACGACAAAATCTTCGCCGGCGAACTCGAGCGCTGCGCCGTCTGGCCCGCGCGCACTGGCAACGGCGCCGGTGCGGGTCGGATCGAGGGAGAAGCGCTCGCCGACCCGGTACGAGCGCTGCTTGAACTCGGGCTGCGCCAGATGGCGCAAGGTCTCGTGGACGAATGGCAGGAACAGCCCCTGCAAGGCGAGATTGTTCCATTCGAGGTCCATGCTCGAAGCGAACAGCAGCACCTTGCCCTCGCCAAAATCCTGTTCGACGAGGGCCGGCGAGGCATTGTCGAACTGCATGAGCGGCTCGGCGGCGGTGCTGGCTTCAAGGCGCCAATGATCGTGGAAACGCGCCGACCAGTCGGTGCTCAGCGAGAGAAACAGCGGATGGCGGCGGTCGAAATCGGCGATGACGAGATAGTCCCCCGGCGCTGACGGCCCGGATCTGGCGAGCGTCGCCGGCGCGATGGCGGCGAACTGCTCGTTGAAGCGCTCGGGGTCGACCTGGTCGCCGGGAGCGATCAGCAAGGCGCCGCCGCCGTACACGTAGTCGACGAGTTCGCCGGCCTGGCGATCGGTCAGGTCGCCGACATTGAGCAGCACCGCCACATCGTTCTGGCGCAAGGCCGCAGCGCTCAATTCGGCGGGCTCGATCGCGCGCAGGCGGAACGGCGACTCTGCCGAACCTGCCACAGCGAGCTCGAACCAATGCCCTTCGTCGTCGAACCATTGCTGGGAGGCTTCGCCGTTGACGAGCAGGACGCGAATGCCAGGCAGGACATCGACGGTGAAATGCCAGAAGTTGTCGGCGCTGAAATCATCCCCGACGACTTCGATGCGGCCGACGTGGCCGCCCTGCCCGGGAAAGTCGGCGTCGAAGCGCACGATGCGCTCGGAGCGTCCGTCGAGCTCGACGGTCTGGCTGTCGACCGGCTCGCCGTTGATCGAAAGCCGCACTTCGGCGCGTTCGCGGAACACGGTTCCCGTGGAGCGGACCCGGGCGAGGATCGGTTGCCCGGCCTCGTCTTCGAGCAATGGTTCCGGCGAGCGAACGTCAGTCAAGGCGAGATTGACGGTTTCGGGCTTGCCGACGTCGATGCCGCCGAAACGGATGCCTGGCGCCAGCTTCCAGTGCTGCTCGAGTTCGGCCATGCCGGCTTGCTGGAAATCCGAGATCAGGTACACGGCGCGGTTTTCGAAGCGCGAGGATTCGAGCAGTTCATTGGCCAGCCGCAGGGCC
>RKSA01000143.1 GCA_007571115.1 Gammaproteobacteria bacterium | reverse complement strand
CGATCAGAAGACGGTGTAGCGCAGGCCCAGCTTGAGCATCCGGCCGAAGGCGTTGTGGGTATAAGGGTCGTAGCCCAGCTCGAGGGTTCCTCGTGGTGGCGGCTCGTCGAGCAGATTGAGGATCGAGGCGGTGAAGCTTCCCCGGGTATTGGCGAACGACACGCTGTAGTGGATGTCGTGGGTCAGGTGCTGGCCGATGTCCTGGGCCTGGGGGCTGCTGCGCTGGTCCTCGTAGCCACCGATGACGTTGACGTACCAGATGAAGCTGTGCGGGCCGACTGCATAGCTCCACGAGTGGCGGCTGCGCATATCGGGTAGCGGCAAGGCGGGGTTGCTGAAGTTGAGCTTGCCCAGCGCGTCGTAACCTGCGGCGACCTGGACCCCGTTCTTGATGTAGGGGTCGACGTCGTAGTTGAGCACCGCGTTGTAGCTCGCGGTCAGCTCGAAGCGGCCGGGACCCCAGCCGAAGGCGTACTGAAAAGCCAGATCCAGGCCCGAGGTCGAAACCGCCGGGCCGTTGACCCAATTGGCAACGATTCGCTCGATGCCGCTCGCCGCGAGCGGGGCGCCGCTGCCGTCGTCGCAAAGAACTCCGCCCTGGCAGAAGATCTGCCCGGCCACCGGGCTGGTGCTGCCAGCGGCGCTGGCAGCGATGTACGCGTCGACCAGTTGATCCTGGTTTTCGGCGACGATGGGATCGGAGAAATCAAAGTTCCAGTAGTCGAAGGTCAATTGCAGATCCGGCGAGGGTTCCCAGATCGCGCCCAGATTGAGGATGTTGGCCGACTCGGGTTCCAGTTCGGGATTGCCGATCGTGTCGACCGCCTTGAAAGCCGAAGTGGGGCTGATGAAGGCGAGAATGGTGATGCGGCTGGCGGCATCGACCTGGCTGGGAGTCGGCCCGCGGAAGGTCGTGCCGAAGGAGGCGCGCAGGGCGAGCGGATCGCTCAATTGCCAGCGTAGCGAGACCTTGGGGTCTATCGAGTCGATGCTGCCGTAGTCCTCGTAGCGCAGCGCTGCCTGGACGTCGAGGTTGTCGCGAAGCGGCATGGCTGCCTCGAAGAACAGCGCAGCGACGTCCTGCTCGACTTGCAGTGGCTTGACGCCAGCGAGGAAGCTGAAACGGCCGGTGGGCGCCGTACATGTGTCATCGCCGGGGTTCGGGCAGGGGAACAGCGCCAAATTGGTCACGTCGTTGGCGCTCAGCTTGAAGCTGTTCCGGCGGAGCTGGACGCCAGCGGCAAATCGGCCCGGGCCACCGGCGAAATCGCCGAGAGTGCCGGACATTTGCACGTCGGCTTGCAACATGGTGGTGTGCCGGGCCGTTTCCAGCGAATCCACCATCCAGTCGAGCAGCGCCGGGTCGTTGGCCACGCTGGCGTTGTAGTGGGGAGAGCCAGGGATCGCGTTGGAGAAGGGATTGTAATGGAGGCATCTGTTGCCGGCAGCGCTGCGGAAGGCTGCCAAGCCCGTTCCGGGCGAGCTGGCGACGCCTGCGACGCTGGTCGCCGTGACTCCCGCATAAAGGGTATCGCCGACGGCAAGACCGCCAATCGCCTCGGTGGTGACGGCATCGCCCCCCGGAGTCACCTGGGCCGGGCAGTTCGCTCCACCGAGACCGCGGAATGCCAGTGCGGTTCGGTCTATGTAGGCGTCGCGCCTCTCGATGTAGCCGGTGGAACTGCCACCGGTGAGGCCTAAGATGATGTCGAGCTCGGCGAGCCGGAAGTCGAGCATGGCATTGATGCGATCCGAACGCAATTCGCGGCTCGCCTGTTCTGCCGGGCCAGCGGCGCCGACGATGCGACCGAAGAACACGCCGCCAAGAGTTCCCCAGTTGTTCGCAGTCTGGCTCTTCATGTCGGCGAGGCCAGGGTGATCGTCGAAAACGTATTGCACCGCGCCGAACAGGGCCTGAGGCGGGTACGAAGGCGAGGTCTTCCAGGCCGGCACCTCGGTGTTGGAGCGGATGTAGTCGACTCGCAGCCTGGTGTTTTCGCCAAGACTGTGGCGCCACTCGGCGAACAACTGGTCGTGGGAATCCTCCTCGGCAAGGTTGTCGAAAACGATGTAGCGGAAGCGGCACACTCCCGCATCGAAGCTGTATCGCTCCAGGCTGCCCTGGCCGCAACCCGGATCGACGAAGGCCTGCCCCGTGGCCAGGGCGCCGCCGACTCCTCCGGATAGCAGGCCGGGGAAGCTGCCGAGGCCGAACCAGGTCCCGGGGTTGCCGATATTCGACCAGCCGCTGGAAATCGACACCGAACCCGGCTGCAACACCCAGTCCTCGCGCTCTGTCACCGAAAGCTCGGAGCGGCTTTGCCGACCCCAGGACAGCACCACGTTGGAGTCGGGGGCGTATTGGGTTCCCCAGATGATGCCGAACTGGCTGTCGCCGTTGGCACCGGGGATGCTCGTCAGATTGCCACTGACTTCCAGGCCGCTGAACCGACTGCGGGTTTGCAGATTGGCGACACCAGCCACGGCGTCGGAACCATAGGTCGCGGCAGCGCCTTCGCGCAACACCTCGATTCGCTCGATGGCGATGGCGGGAACGTGATTGATGTTAATAAGATTGCCAAAGTCCCAGCCGGCGTAGGCCTGCCTGCGACCGTTGAGCAACACCAGCGTGCGCTCGGGGCCGAGCCCGCGCAGGTTCAGCGTTGCCATGCCCTCACCGCCATTGACCTGAAACTGGTTGGTCTCGCCGATGTTGCCGCTGGCAAGACCCAGATTGCGCACGATCTCGATCACGGTGGGAGAGTTCTGCGCCTCCAGCGAGGCGCGGTCAAGAACCGTCACCGGCGAGGCGCCATCGACTGGCGTGCCGCGAATCAGCGAGCCGGTGACGACGATCTCCTCGATGGCATCGACAGCGTCTGGATCGCTCTCGCCGGCTTGCTGCGCCGAGGCGGCCGACACTAATGCAACTGCCAGCGCAACCAACAGCGCCGCCGACAGCGCGAACCTCGTCCGAACCGTCGCGGCCAATCGGGTTTCGGGATTGCCTCGCCGGGTGTGACGCATCGAGGACGCATTCCGGTTATGCTGAAGGGGACGATCATCGCTTCTTGAAAGGGGGACGGAGAACATGGCTAGGGCAGACATCGTGATTGGCGTGCTGGTATTGTATCAGGCAATATTGCTCGGGATCGGCCTCTGGGCCTCGCGGCGCACCGCCGATGGCAAGGATTTCTTTCTCGCGGGTCGGCAGCTCGGGCCGGTGGTGGCGTCGATCAGCTATGCATCGAGCGCCTCCTCGGCCTGGACCTTGCTCGGCCTGAGCGGCGCAGCCTTCGCGGCGGGTGCCTCGGCGCTTTGGGTGGCGCTCGGCTCGATCAGCAGCATGATCGTCGCGTGGTGGTGGATTGCGCCGAGGCTCATGGGCTTCAGCCGTGCCAACGACAACCTGACCCTGACCGATTTCCTCGCCCATGGCGCCCGTGGCGGCGGCCGCCGGGCGATCGTCTACCTCAGCTCGCTGATTATCGTGTTCTGTTTCGTGTTCTATGTCGCCGCGCAATTTCAGGGTGCCGGCAACATGTTTTCCTCAACTTTCCACATCTCGCTTGGCGCCAGCGTCGCCATCGGTGCGCTCGTCATCATGATCTACACCCTGCTCGGCGGATTCTGGGCGGTCAGCATCACCGACACCTTGCAGGGGTTGCTCATGGCGGTCACGGCGATCGTGCTGCCGCTGGCGGCGCTGTTCGCGGTGGGCGGGCCGGCGGGCCTGGCGGAGGCGCTGGGAGACGCGGCGAATGCCGAATGGGGCAGCCTGACCGCCGCCAATGGCGGCTGGTTCGCGGTCGGCGTCGTGATTGGCGGGCTTGGCATCGGCATCGGCACCTGGGGCCAGCCGCATCTGCTTGTGCGCTTCATGGCCCTGCGCGACGAGCAGTCGCTGCGGCAGGCGCGCTGGATCGTGCTGTGCTGGTATCTGGTCGTCTACCTCGGCATGTGCCTGCTGGGGCTGACCGGCAATTTGCTGTTCCCGGAACTCACCGACCCGGAAAACGTCTTCTTTGCCGCAACGGAAAGCCTGCTGCCGCCGATACTCGGCGCGATCCTGCTCGCTGCGGTGTTGTCGGCGATCATGTCGACCGCCGACAGCCAGCTTCTGGTCGCCGCGAGCGTCATCGCCCACGACCTGGGGCTCGGCCATCTCGGCCGAGGCTCGCTGCTGCTGGTATCGCGGCTGATGATCCTGGCACTGGTGCTCGCGGCCGTCGCCGTGGCGCTGCTGCTTCCCGAGAGCATCTTCAACCGCGTGCTGTTCGCGTGGATCGCGCTCGGCTCGGCGTTCGGGCCATTGGTGTTCCTGCGGCTTGCCGGCTTCGAGGCGCCGGCGCTCGCGGCCCTGCTCTCGATGGGAACCGGCTTCTCGCTGGCAGTGCTGTTCTACCTGATGCCCAACACGCCTGGCGACATTCTCGAAAGGCTCGCGCCGTTCGCTTGCGCTTTCGCGGTGCTGCTGCTCGCGCGCAGATTGCTGCGCTAGGGTGCTGCGGAATACGGCGAGGCCAGTTCCCCTGCCCTGTCAACGCACCGGGCGCGCGTGGGCCGAGCCGCGGAAGATTGCGTTCATGAGGATCACGTTGAGGCCGTCAAGATACGCGCGAACGGTCGGATCCTGGGTGAAGGCGATAACGTGCCCGGCGCCGCGAGGCTGGGCCACGACGAAGGGCTTGTACGCGAGCTGGCGGCGATTTTCGTCCCATAGGTAGCCGCTCGCGAGCAATTCGTCGGGGCCTTGGAAGCGGGCAACGTTGACGCCGGCATCGATGCGGATGGGAGTGTAGATGTCGCTGCCGCGAACCAGGACATTGAGCACCGGCGCGACGCCGGCGGCAAGCCAGTGTTCCGGATCGACGTCGGCCCTCGCCAACACGCCGGCCACTGCATCGGGATCGGCTTCGAGGGCTGCGATGCGATCGCGGAACTGCCCTTCGTCGACGAGGTGCGAACCGGCGACGACAGCGCCCTGCCCGCTTTCCGACCGGGTATCGACGTTCACGGCCACCGCGACCGGGCCATTGCCTGGCGAACCGCTCGCAGTTTCTTTACCTTCTTCGCTTTCTTCACCTGCTTCACCTGGGTCACCTGGCCCGCTTCGAGCTGCGGGCACGGCGCGTTCGCGGCGAATATCGAGCAGGCCGCTCGCAGGATGCGCAAGAAAGCGCGTGGCATTGCCGAGGCCGATCAGCACGCCGCCGGCGTCGACCCAGTCGCGCAAGTTCTCCGCCCCGCCCTCGCCCAGCGCGTTCTGGTAGCTTCCGCGAGCGGCCAGGGGCAGGAGCAATACCTGGTAGCGGTCGAGGTCGGCCGAGGCGATGCGGTCGACGCGGATCGGCGTGACTGGATAGCCGAATTGCCGCTCGATGACGAAGCGCGTGTTGCCGGCGCTATATGCCGAAGTCGGCTCGTCCCAGGCGATGGCGACTTTCGGGACATTGAACCGGACCACGTTGCCGCTGCCGAAATTCGGCCCCTCGGTAACCCAGCTATCGTTGATCGCGACGACTTCGGCACCGGTTTCCGCAGCGAGGCTCGACAAGGTCTGATACAGGTCATCAGGGTTGTCTGCGACATCGATAATCAAGGTGCCAGCGCGATATTCCCGGCCCAGGCTGGTGAATGCCAGGTCGCTGCTCTTGATTCGCAGCCCGGCGAGCAGGCCCTTGGCGAGCAGCCGCGCCGCAGGCGCCGAACCCCAAGGGACCAGATACGAAACCTTCGCTTCGCCACCTTGCACTTGCGCCGGAATGACGAGCTCCGTTCCGGCGCTGGCGAATTCGGCCTCGGGAACGCGATCGCAGATGTGCATCGCGACATTGAACATGAGCGGCAGCGACCAGGCGGTGACGTCGTAGATCTGGTCCGGCAGGCCGTTCGCCCGAAGTCGCTCCTGCTCGGCGAGAAATTCTTCGGCCATGGCAACCTGGGGTTCGAGCAAGGTGCGGATGAGCCGCTTGGCCGGCTGATCGGCCCGGATCAGGTAGCTGCCCTCGGCATAATCGACTCCGCAGGCGCTGAAGGCTTCGGCAGCGCGCGCCACCTCGACGCCTTGGCGGCGCAACAGGCCGGCCAGCCGGGTCACCGCAGCAAGATCGTGTTGCACTGGAAACAGATAGGCGCGGTTTTCCTCCTGCTCGCCTTCCTCGATCGCGGTCACCCGGTAGTCGTACCAGTCGGCGAGAAGTTTTTCCCGGTTGTTTGCGACGGTTTCCGCAGTCGCCAGCGAGGTGAGGAAATGGTTGCGCACGGTCTCGGCATAGCGCAGCTCGTTGCCGTCGTACTGGCGGAACACCAGCCCCCGCGCCGAGGCCTGCTCGTAAGTCATCGCGATGCTGCCAAAATACGAAGGCCAGCTCGCGCCATAGCCCGGGTAGAAAGCATCGTAGACTTCGCGGGTGAAGTAGTCGATGCCGAACTCGTCGAACCATCTGGCGTTGTTGCGACCGAACAATTGCAGGCTTTCGCGCTGGTCGACGGCCAGGTGGGGGTTGTAGGGGTCCGCCTCGGGGGCGAAGAAGTACGTGCTGTCCGAGCCCATTTCGTGGGCATCGACGAAGGCCACCGGGTACCACTCCTGCAAAGCCGCGACGCGGCCCTGGGTTTCCGGCTGGGTCATGATGAACCAGTCGCGGTTCAGGTCGAACAGGTAGTGGTTGGTGCGGCTGCCGGGCCAGGGTTCGTCGTGTTCGGCGGAAAGCCGGTCGGAGTCGGGTTGCAGCCCGGCCTCGCTGGTGAAATGATGCACGAAGCGGTCGCGACCGTCAGGGTTCTGCACCGGGTCGATGATGACCACGGTCTCGCCCATGATGCTGGCGACTCGCGAGTCGCCACGCGAGGCAAGCAGATGGTATGCGGTGAGCATCGCGGCATCGGTGGGGGATATCTCGTTGCCGTGTACGCTGTACGACAGCCAGGTCACTGCAGGCTGGTCGGCGATGATTCGCGCAGCCTGCTCCGCCGGGGTTTGCCGGGGATCGGCGAGGCTTTGCATTGCAGCCTTGATTTGCTCGATCCGGGCGATGTTCTGCGCTGCGGAAAGCACCGCATAGATCAGCTTCCTGCCTTGCCAGCTCTCGCCGTATTCGACGATTCGCACGCGCTCGGGCGCAGCCTCCGCCAAGGCTTCGAAATAGCGCAGAGCATCGCGATGCCAGGTGATGCGCTCGCCGGGAGCGTAGCCCAGGGTCTGCTTGATCGTCGGGATCGCAGGGTCGTAGTCCCGGTCGAGCCAGAATGGGAAGTCGTCCTGGGCGATGGCCGACGAGGCGGGCAGCAGCACAGGCAATAGCAAGAGCGCCACAAGGGCGATCATGGCGGGCCATGCTGGCTGTTTTTTCGTCTTTTTCGTCTTTTTCATCATTGTTCTTCCCTTGGTTCAACCGGCTTTTCGTCAACCGGCAAAAGTCAGCAGCGCGACCGCCAAGCCGAGTGCCGCGAGGTTCACGACGATGATCGTCACCGCCCAGCGCGACTGGGACTCGCGCAGGCGCGTCTCGAGGCTTTCAAAGCGGTCGTTCACCCCGACAAAGCGATCGTTCACTCCGGCAAAACGCGCGTCGAT
>RKSA01000132.1 GCA_007571115.1 Gammaproteobacteria bacterium | reverse complement strand
GTGAAGTCGAGGCTGGCCGCGAGCCGCGGGTCTTCGAAATTGAGCAACAGGCAATGGCGCCGGTCGAGCTGGTAGCGCTCGATCAATTGCGCGAGCAAGGTCGATTTGCCACAGCGCCGCACTCCCTGAACGACCAGCGCGATGCGCTCGGGTAGCGTCTCGGGCAATGCGATATCGCGAATCGTCGACTTCGGCGGCGGATGCTGCCAGTAGCTCCACGTTGCCGCGATGTCGAGGAGGGCCTCGCCGCTGGCCACGCCGTTGCCCTTTCGTTGGCGCGCCAACTGCTGGTGCGCTTGCCGTTCGTGCGCTTTCGAGTCTGTGGCAGCCATGACTGTCGATTCCGGTCTGCAATGGGAAAAGCGTCAATCATACTCGACAAAATGAATATTGTCGAGCTAAATCGACAAAATCAAAGCGTAGATCATGCTCGACATAGTTAAAATTGTCTAGTTAACCCGACAAAATTTATAGTGCCGAATTTACTCGACAATTTTCAGCAACCCCCGTTCGCAGGCGGCCCAAGGCATCCCGCCCAGATTGCAACAAAAAATTCACGGTACTGCCAAGCTTTCGCAGGGAATCGGTGGCACAATTCGCGCTGCGCCGAAGGCGCGGGACGATTTTCGGTCTCTTGGCCCCTAGCCCATTCAACAAGCAACCGCAATTCAGGAGTTAACCATGCTTTCAGGAGCCCGGGCGAGCTGTAGCGCCCTTCTCATCGCCATTGCCGCCTTTGGCCTGTCCGCCCAGGCAATCGCGCAGGACACGACCTCAGCGATTCGCGGCGCCGTGTCCGGCGCCAGCGGCGCTCCCCTCGCCAATGCCCGGGTCGAAGTCGAAGACCTTCGCACCGGCGCCATGCGCATCCTCGAATCGAATGCCGCCGGCGCGTTTTATGCCGCCAACCTGCCCGTCGGCGGGCCGTATCGCGTCACCGTCAACGACGAGCGCAGCGTCATGATCGAATCGATCTCGCTCGGCGAGGTCTACAACCTGTCGATCGATCTCGATACGGCCGGCCCGATCGAGGAAATTCTCGTCATCGGCGAAAGCGATTCGCTCATCGACGTGGCGCCTGGCCCGTCGGCGACCTTCGGCGTTTTCGAGCTCGAGACATCGGTCGCTTACGAGCGCGACATCAAGGACGTCTACACCCTCGACCCGCGAATGAACCTCGACGGCGCTGCGGTGAACTGCATCGGCAAGCATCCGCGCTACAACAGCATCAGCCTCGATGGAGTCTCGCAGAACGACCGCTTCGGCCTCAACGCGAACGGCTATGCCACCGCCACCGGAATGCCTTTTCCCTACGACTCGATCTCCCAGGTGGCAGTGGAACTCGCTCCTTTCGACGTCAACTACGGCGGTTTCACCGCTTGCAACATCAATGCGGTCACCAAGTCGGGAACGAACGAATGGACGGGAACCGGATTCTACGAAGTGACCGGCGATCAATGGCGCGGCAATTCGCTAACCGAAAACGGCACGACGAGCACGTTTTCCACCATCGATTATCAGGAGGAGAAATACGGCTTCAGCGTCGGCGGGCCGATCATCGAGGACCAGTTGTTCTTCTTCGCCGCCTTCGAGGAAACCGAAGAGCCGATCTTCCTGTCCATGGGGTACGCCGGCTCGGGCAATGGTGTTGAGCGCCCCTGGCTCAGCGAGAGCGACTACGAACGGATCCGCCAGACCGCCATCGACCTGTACGACTACGACCCCGGCAGCCAGCCGGCCGACGGCGCCCAGACCGAGCAGAAATACATGATCCGGCTCGACTGGAACATCAATGACCGGCACAGCATCGCCGGCATCTACAATTTCTACGATGGAATCCAGGACCGGGCCTCGGATGGCGACAACAACGAGTTCGAGTTCTCCAACCACTTCTACCAGAAAGGCGCGGAACTCGAAACTTTCATCGTCAAGCTGTTTTCCCAATGGAGCGATGCCTTCTCCACCGAAATCTTTGTCAACACCAACGCCATGATCGATAGCCAGGTCACCGCGGGCCCTGCCGATTTCGCCGATTTCCAGATCAACCTTGCGAGAAACACCGTCTATCTCGGCGCTGACGATTCAAGGCAGGCTAACCGGCTCGACTGGGAGTCGACCTTCTGGAAATTCAGTGGCGAATACCTGCTCGGCGACCACTTGCTGACCTTCGGTTACGAACGCGATGACCTTTCGGTCTTCAACCTGTTCGTGCAGCATTCCCGAGGCGGGGAATACGACTTTTTCGATGATTCGGCCGACAATCCGGCTCATTGCGGTGCATTGACCGCCCAGGGCCGCTTCGATGATCCAGCCTGCGCGCTTTCGGGAATCGATCGCTTCGAGCTCGGCCGGCCGAGCCGCGTCTATTACGGCAGCGGCGGCGGAACCAACAACGCCGCCGATGCCGCGGCAAATTTCGGCAATGTGCTCAACACCCTGTACTTCCAGGACGAATGGTATCTGCCCGACTACGCCCTGAGCCTGACCGCCGGCCTGCGTTACGAATGGTTCAGCAGCGACGACCGGCCGCGTTTCAACCAGGCTTTCACCGACGCGCAAACCTTGCGCGCGGGGCTGCGCAATGATGCCAACATTGATGGTCTCGATCTATGGATGCCGCGCTTCGGCTTCACCTGGGAGGCCCTCGACGAGCTGACCCTGCGCGGCGGGCTTGGCCTGTATTCCGGAGGCAACCCGAACGTGTGGCTGTCGAATGCCTGGAGCAATGACGGCATCACCAATGTGCAACTGCAATGGCGCAATTTCAGCGGCGCGCGCTCGATTTTCGATGATGTGCCGCTGGCGGGCAGCGGCCGGCCCGGCTACGACGTGCCGGCGACACTGGTCGAGCAGGTTGCCGCAACAACCGAGGCCAATGCCAACGACAGCTTCCTCGTGCTCATCGACCCAGACTACGAACAGCCTGCGGAATGGAAGCTGACCCTTGGCGGCACGTACCGCTTCGCCAACGGCATCGACGTCGACGCCGACTACATCTTCTCGCGCCAGCGCAATCCCGCCTACTATCTCGATGTTTCCCAGCAGCAGGTGGGAACGACCGCAGCCGGGCAGCCGGTCTACGATTTCGTCAACGGCGCCGAGAACTACATGCTGACCAACTCGGGGCACAGCCCCGAAGCCCATAGCCTGTCGCTGGTCGCGCGCCATCGCTACGACTGGGGACTCGACTGGACCCTGGGCTACGCCTGGACCGACGCCGAGGACGTCAGCCCGATGACTTCTTCGGTTGCCGCGTCGAACTTCGACAATCTGGCCCTCGTCGATCTGGTCGATCCGATGCCCGCGACCTCCAACTACGTGTCGCCGCATCGCTTCACGGCGAGATTGAGCTATGGCCGCGAATTCATCGCCGGCCACGAGACGCGGATCACGGCATTGCTCTATGCCAAGGAAGGGCAGCCGCAAAGCCACGTGATGAGTTCGGGCGATCTCGAGGGAGATGGCTTCTTCGGCCGCCACCTGCTCTACGTGCCGGCGGCGAACGACCCGAACGTCGTGATCGGCCCCGATTTCGATCTTGCCGCCTTCTCCGCCTTCGTCGAACGCGAGGGCTATGGCGCCGGCTTCGTCAGCCGCAACGCCAACCACGCTGACTGGTCGTCGCGCCTCGACTTGCGAATCGATCAGCAACTGCCGCTGCTGTTCGGCGCCAAGGCCCGGGGCTGGATCAAGATCTACAACGTGCTCAACATGCTCGACGACGAGCTCGGCCTGCAATACGATGGCCAGTTCTTCTCCCAGCAAGTCGTCACTGCCTCGCTCAACGAGCAGGGCCAGTACGTGTACGAACGCTTCCGCGACCGCAACATCACCGACCTGCTCGAACAGCGCAGCCTCTGGGAATTGCGCCTCGGAATCCAGTTCGAACTGTAGCGCGCCGGGCGAGCAGGCCGGCCAGCGCAAGAAGGTTCGGTGCCAAGGTTCAGTGCCAAGGCTCAGCGCAAGAGCCGGCCATGGCGGGCGCGGATCAGCCGGTCGTGGCCTGCGTAATCCTTGCGGCAGTCGAGCGAGTGGTAGCCGTGGGCGGTGAGTGATCGCGCCACGGCCTCGCGCTGGGTGGCACCGTGTTCGAGCAATAGCCAGCCTCCCGGCTTCAGGCAATAGTGCGCCTGATCGACGATTTGGCGAATCGCCGCCAGGCCGTCGGCACCGGCAAACAGCGCCAGCTCGGGCTCAAAAGCGCAATCGGGATGCAATGCAGGGTCGCCCCGGGCGACATAGGGAGGATTCGCCACGATCAGATCGAAACTGTCCTGGGGCAGCGCCTTGCACCAGTAGCTATTCTGGAAGCGCAGATTGCATGCCGCAAGCTTGGCGGCATTGCGTTTGGCGAGCGCCAGGGCCAATTGGCAAACATCGGTTCCGAGCACCTTGCAGCGAGAATTGCCCCGCGCCAGAGCGATCGCGATGGCGCCGCTTCCCGTGCCAAGATCAGCGATGCGCGGCTGCGGGGTGCGGCATTCGGACAAGGTCTCGAGCGCCAGTTGCACAAGCAGCTCGGTTTCCGGGCGGGGAATCAGCACCTCCGGGGAGATTTCGAGCTCGAAATCGATGAATCCGGCGCGACCGAGCAAATAGGCGACGGGCTCGCCGCGAGCACGGCGCGCCAGCCATTCGCGATACTTGCGCTGCTGCTCCGTGTCGAGCTCGCGTTCTGGCCAGGCGAACAGCGCGGCGCGGTCGAGCCCAAGCACTTCGGCGAGCAGCAGCTCGGAGTCGCGCCGCCCAGTGTCGCTGAGCCCTTGCAGGTCGGCGGCCTCGGCGAGGGCATCGCGAACGCTGCTCATCGCGCCCTCGCCAGCGCAGCCCATGGCGGCACGAAGCGGGCAAAACGCAGCATCCTTGCCACGGTCAGTTGACCGTTTCGGCGGCAAGCCCAGCGAGCAGATCGGCATGATGCTCGCGCAGCAAGGGCCCGATCACCGATTCGAGGCCGCCATTCATGACTTCGGGCAAGTTGTACAGGGTCAACTTGATCCGATGGTCGGTGACGCGCCCTTGGGGGAAGTTGTACGTGCGGATTTTCTCGGAACGGTCGCCACTGCCAACGAGTTGCCGCCGCGTTGCGGACTGCTCCCTTTGCTGCTGTTCCCGGGCCTGGTCGAGCAGGCGCGCCTGCAGCAGCGACATCGCTCGCGCCTTGTTCTTGTGCTGGGAGCGTTCGTCCTGGCATTCGACGACGATGCCGCTCGGCAGGTGCGTCAGGCGAATCGCCGAATCGGTCTTGTTGACGTGCTGGCCACCGGCACCGCTGGCGCGGAAGGTGTCGATGCGCAACTCGTTGCGGTTCAGTTCGACGGAGTCGATCTCGTCGGCCTCGGCGAGCACCGCAACGGTGCAGGCCGAAGTGTGGATTCGCCCCTGGGCCTCGGTTTCGGGAACTCTTTGCACGCGATGCGCGCCTGATTCGAACTTGAGTTTCTCGTAGACGCTGTCGCCCTCGATGCGCAAGACGACTTCCTTGTAGCCGCCGTGTTCGCCTGGCCGCTCGCTGAGAATCGCGGCGCGCCAGCGCTGCGATTCGGCATAGCGCTGGTACATGCGGCACAGGTCGCCGGCGAACAGGGCGGCTTCGTCGCCACCGGTGCCGGCGCGGATCTCGACGAAGGCATCGCAGCAGTCGCGTTCGTCGCGGGGCAGCAGCAGCACTTGCAAGTCGCTTTCGAGCCGCTGCAATTCGGCGTCGATGCGCGCGCTTTCCTCCTCGGCCATGGCGCGGATTTCCGCGTCGCCGTCGCGGCGCATTTCCCGGGCCTCGCGCAACTGGCCGGCGGCTTCCTGATAATTCCCCCAGGCCCGGGCGACGGCTTCGAGTTCGGCGTATTCTTTCGCAAAACTGCGAAACTGCTCCTGATCGGCGATCACTTCGGCGTCGCTAAGCAGGCCCTCGAGTTCCTCGAAACGGTCCCTGAGCCCCTGGAGCTTGCGTTGCATCGAATCCTTCATGGCCATGCTGGACGCCTCGTTCAATCGGGCGGCGCTTCCTCATCGAGGGCAAACAGCTCCTGGGTCGCTTGGAGCAATTCGTCGCGGCCTGCGGCGCTGGCGCGCTTCATGCGCACGCTCGGCGCATGAAGCAGCTTGTTGGTGATCGCCCGGGCAAGAGATTCGAGCGCCGCATGGGCATCGCCGTGCTTTTCCCAGTCGCGCCGGGCCTGGATCAGCTCCGCTTCGCGGATCGCATCGGCCTTGCCGCGCAAGCGACGCAAGGTAGCGACTGCGTTGCGCGAACGCAACTGATCGAGGAATCTTGCCATGCCGCGCTCGATGATCGCTGCGGCTTCGGCAGCGGCTTCGCGGCGACTTGCGACGCTGTCCTCGATGACGTTGCCGATGTCGTCGATGCCGTACAGGTAGGCATCGGGAATCTCGCCGGCCTCGACTTCGATGTCCCGGGGAACCGCGAGGTCGACGAGCAGGATCGGTCGGTGCTTGCGCTGGCGCGTCGCGCGCTCGACCATTCCCTTGCCGATCAAGGGCAATTGGCTGTTCGTCGACGAGATCACGATGTCAGCATCGACGAGCAGCTCGGGAAGCTCGGAAAGCAAGGCGCCTTGCGCGGCAAGCTCGCCATCGAGCTGTTCGGCGAGTTGCAGGGCGTTGTCCAGGGTGCGGTTGGCGATGACGATTCCCCGCACCTTCCGCTCGGCGAGATGACGCGCGGCAAGCTCGATGGTGCGTCCGGCGCCGACGAGCAAGGCGCGCAAGCTCGGCAAGTCGGAAAAGATCCGCTCGGCCAGGGTCACCGCAGCATAGGCCACCGAAACCGGGCTCGCGCCGATGGCGGTCTCGGTGCGGACCTCCTTGGCGACGGAGAACGCGGCGTCGAAAGCCCGGGCGAGGTTGCCGCCGACGAGCCGCAGCTCCCGGGACAATGCATGGGCGGACTTGATCTGGCCGAGAATCTGCGGCTCGCCAAGCACCATCGAGTCGAGGCCCGCAGCGACCTGCATCAAATGCCGCACCGCTTCGCCGTCCTCGTGGAAATAGCTCGATGGACGCAGCTCGTCAACATCGATGCCGTGGAAGCCGGCGAGCCAGCCAAGCATCGTTTCCTGTCGGCCGATGCCTTCTCCGGATGCAGGGGGAGTGCCGGAAAACCCCAGGTAGACCTCGGTGCGGTTGCACGTCGAGACGATCACCGCCTCGCGCACACCGGGCAATAGCGCGAGCCTGCGCAAGGCGCCGCTGATGATCGCCGCAGGAAAGGCGACGCGTTCGCGCAATGCGATCTGCGCGGTGTTGTGATTGATGCCGATTGCCGCCAATTCCATCGCGACTCCGGAAAACAGGGCGAAACGGCCAATATACCAGACCGCCCCCAGGCCGACAGCGATGCCCGGCGAGAACCCGCAATGCGTCCGGCGCGGCACCGGGCTTGCTATACTCGCGGCTTTGCCTGGGTCCGCCCATGTCCTTCCCGATATTGCGCTCCATGTTGCTCGCTGGACCAGCGCTGCTGCTGGCGGCCTGCGCGACGCAAACCGCGAACACCGCAGCGCTGCCACCGATCAGCCTGCCTGTGGTCGCCGAAACCGCCGCAGCGCTCGTCGAGTCGGGCAATTTCACTGCGGATCAGCTCTATCGCGCGATCATCGGCGAATTGAGCGCCCAGCGCGGCGAGCTCGAACGCGCCGCCGAGGCGTATTTCGAGCTCGCGATGGAAACCCGCGATGCCGGCATCGTTGCCCGGGCCGTGCAGTTTGCCTCGGCGATCGGCGACCGGCGGCGCCTGCTCGAACTCAGCCCGCTTTGGTCCGAGGCAGCGCCCGAACAGCCAGAACCCCACGTGCTGCTGGCATTCCAGTTGCTCGAAACCGGTCGCCCCAGCGAGGCGCTTGCGCAAATGGAGCAGGTGCTGGAAACCGGCGGCAGCTTCGAATTCAGCATTCTCGCCGCAGCAACCGCGAGGCTCGACGAGGCGGAGCGCGATGACCTGATCGCGCGACTGCGGTCTCTCGTCGAACGCTTTCCGGGAAACCGTTCGGCGCGAATCGCGCTGGTGCAACTGCTGGCGCAGAATCGCGCCTTCGATGCGGCCCTTGCCGAGTTCGGGCAACTCGGTCAGGACGAGCAGAGGCCCCCCGACCTGATCCAGCTAGAAGCCCAGCTTCAGCAAAGCGCCGAGCACCCCGAGCAGGCAGCCGCAGTCTTGCAGGCGGGACTCGAACGCTTCCCCGAAGACCGGGAACTGCGGCTCGCCTATGCACGAATATTGCTGCAGCAGCGCGAGCTCGCCGAGGCACGGCAGCAATTCGCGATCATGCTCGAACAGGCGCCCGGGGATCGCGAAACGCTGCTTTCGGCCGGGCTGCTCGACCTGGAAATGGAGGATTATCCTTCGGCGATCGGCATTTTCGAGCAAATGCTCTCGATGCGGCAGGACGAGGATGAAAGCCACTTCTACCTTGGCTATGCCAACGAGCAGCTCGGCGAGCTCGAAACGGCGATCGAGCATTTCCGCCAGGTGCGCCAGGGCGTGGAGAATTTCCTGCCGGCCCAGCAGCAGGCGACCGTGCTCGCGGTGCAGCTCGGCCGCTTCAACGAGGCCCATGACTGGCTGATGCAACTTTCCCGCGGCAGCAGCAGGATGGAAATCCGCTTCATCTCGATGGAAGCTTCGATTCTGCTGCAGCAGGGCCACGCCACGCGGGCGCTGGAATTGCTCGACCGCTCTCTGAAGCGCTACCCGAATCACGTCGAGCTGCTATTCGCGCAGGTGCTCGCCCACGATGCCATCGGCGATATGGCGAGCGCCGAAGCCGATCTGCAACAGATCATCCGCCTGCAGCCGGAAAACGCGAGAGCGCTCAATCACCTTGGCTACATGCTCGCGGACCGCAGCGAACGCTACGAGGAGGCCCTCGCCCTGATCGAGCGCGCCATCGCTGTCGAGCCCGACGACCCGGCGATCATCGACAGCCTCGGCTGGGCGCAATACAAGCTGGGAATGCTCGACGAGGCCCTGGCCAACTTGCAGCGCGCCTACGCGGCATTCCCGGATGATGAAGTCGCCGCCCATCTCGGCGAAGTGCTCTGGATGCTCGGTCGCCAGGGCGAAGCCGAACAGATCTGGGCCGAAGCACTCGCCAGAGACCCCGCAAGCGAACACGTGCTGCCAACGATGGAACGTCTCAAGGGTCGACCATGAAGCGCTTCGGGTGCCGCAAGAACACCCTTTCCTCGATGGGGGGGAGAAAGGCACCGAAAAATCACCCTCCCCTTGAGGGAGGGTCGAAAGGCGTTAGCCTTTCGGGGAGGGGGAGGCCCGGCCGGCGAAGCCGGCAGGAAGCGCAGCTTCCTGAGGGGCGAACGGCTTGCCAGGGATGGCAAGGCTGGGGTTCATCGAAGTCGACAAGGTCGCGCCAGGGATGGCATGACTGGAGTCCGAAGAAGCCGACAAAGTTGTGCCAGGGAAGGCATGCACAACCCAGCAGAAAGCATGGATCGACGCGGCCTGGCCACTGGCGCCGTGCCGGCGCCACCCCCCACCGGCGCGCCTGCGGGCTTGCGCCCTTGCCTTGCCGACTCCCCCTCAAGGGGGGAGTGATGCTGGGGCTTCGTTCGGGGCTGCCTGATCTTTCATGGAAGGGGGGAGTGATGTTGAGGCTTCGTCCGGGGCCTGCGTTCTTGCTCGGTGTGGTGGTGGCAGTGGTTCTGGCTGGCTGCGAGGCTGTGCCGCAGGTGGCGGGGGGCTGGAACGGGCAGCGTGCCGCTCTTGAAGCTCTGGACGAATGGCAGTTGCGCGGGCGAGTCAATGTGCGCCGCAGCGACGAGTCGCATACTCTGCGAATCCTGTGGCGGCATGAGCATCGCGACTACGACATTCGCCTCTGGGGCGCCTTCAACGCGGGCAACACGAGCATCAAGGGCGACCCTGGTGGCGTCAGGCTCGAATCCGGCGGCGAAATGCATGTGGCGAGCCGGCCCGAAGAGCTCGTGTTCCAGCGGCTCGGCCACGAACTGCCGGTTTCCCAGCTCGAATACTGGATTCGCGGCCTGCCAGCGCCTCCTGGCGACGCCGAGCTGCGTTTCGGCGAGCTCGGCGAGTTGCGCGAGCTCGAGCAGGGCGGCTGGCTCGTGCAGTACGCCGACCAGCGGCAATACGGAGAATTGCGCCTGCCGGGTTCGGTCGACGTGTCGCGGCAGGCCGATGCGGTGCGGCTGCGCTTCATCGGCCTGCACTGGACGATCAGCGAGCGGCGATGACCAGCAGAACTTCACTGGACCTGCTCGCGCCGGCGAAACTCAACCTGTTCCTGCACATCACGGGCCGCCGCGACGATGGCTATCACGACTTGCAGACGCTGTTCCAGTTGCTCGACCATGGCGACACCATGCAGTTCGCGGCGCAACGTGGTGGCGTGGTTTCCTTGCACGTCGCCGCCACTGCGGAAGGGCGGCGGCTGCCGTTGCGCGATAACCTGATCCTGCACGCAGCTTCGGAACTTGCCCGGGTGGCAGATTGCCAGGCTGGCGCGGCGATCCGCCTGGAAAAGCGCCTGCCGATCGGCGGCGGCCTTGGTGGCGGCAGTGCAAACGCCGCCGCAGCCTTGCTCGGCCTGAACGAGCTTTGGCGGCTTGAGCTTCCCCGGCAGGAGCTCGCCAGGATTGGCGCCGTGATCGGCGCCGACGTGCCATTGTTCGTGTACGGCCAGAGCGCCTGGGGCGAAGGCAGGGGGGACGTTCTGCAAGCCGTCGAGCTGCCGGCGGCGTGGTATCTCGTCGTCACTCCGCCTTGCCAGGTAGCAACCGCAGAGATTTTCCACGACCCGGCCTTGCAGCGAAACTCGCCAAGAGTCGAACTCGCCGACTTGCTCGCGGGAGACTGCCGCAACGACTGCGAAGCAGTGACGCGAAGGCTGTATCCAGCCGTCGACGAGGCATTTCGCTGGCTCGAACGCCATGGCGAGACGCGCATGTCGGGAACCGGCGCGAGCGTTTTCATTGAAGTCGCCGACGAATCGGCCGGCGAGCAAATCATCGCCAGCCTGCCACGAGGCTGGCAAGCCTTTGTCGCGCCAAGCCTGGCGCAGATGGCCCACGTCGAGCAAGACTGACGTTCGCAATTGCCCGGTGCCGAACAGAATGGATTCGAGCCCAGCGTTTTGCACAGACGCGAGGGGCTGTTGTGCTGGGGAGCGCCTGGGCGCCTCATCGGCAACGCGTCTTGCGGCGCGAAAACTGGTAGAATTCGCGCTTTGGGGTGTCGCCAAGTGGTAAGGCACAAGGTTTTGATCCTTGCATTCGTTGGTTCGAATCCAGCCACCCCAGCCAGTCAAGGCGCCGTCGGGCATCCTGCAATGCTGCAATGCCACAACCCGGCGCCGCCAGTCGGGATCGCCAACATTTCCCTGATGCAGCGCAACAGGCAAGGAAGCAATCGTGGCCACTAACCTCATGGTGTTCAGCGGCAATGCCAACCCGGGACTCGCGGGAAGCATCGTTCGCTACATCGGCGTGCCTTTGGGCAAGGCCGTCATCGACAAGTTCAGCGATGGCGAGATCACGGTCGAGCTCAACGAAAACGTCCGCGGCAAGGATGTTTTCATCATCCAGCCAACGTGCTCGCCAACGAATGACAACATCCTCGAGTTGCTATTGATGGCAGACGCCCTGCATCGCGCCTCGGCGAACCGAATCACTGCGGTAATCCCCTATTTTGGCTACGCTAGGCAAGATCGGCGCGTGCGTTCGGCCCGCGTGGCGATCAGCGCCAAGGTCGTTGCCGACATGATCGGCGCCGTCGGCGTCGACCGGGTGCTCACGGTGGATCTCCACGCCGAGCAGATCCAGGGCTTTTTCAGCATCCCCGTCGACAATGTGTACGGCTCGCCGGTGCTGACCGATGAAATCGAGCGGCAGAAATACCAGAACCTGATCGTCGTGTCGCCGGACATCGGCGGCGTCGTTCGCGCCCGGGCCGTCGCCAAGCAGCTCGAAGTCGACCTCGCGATCATCGACAAGCGGCGGCCCTCGATCAACGAGGCCCAGGTCATGCACATCATCGGCGATGTTGCCGGTCGCGCCTGCCTGCTCGTCGACGACCTCGTCGATACCGCAGGAACGATCTGCAAGGCAGCCGATGCGCTCAAGGAGGCCGGCGCCGAGAGCGTTGTCGCGTATTGCACGCATCCGGTGCTGTCGGGCAACGCGATTCGCAATGTCGAGGAGTCGAAGCTCGATCGGCTCGTCGTCACCGACACGATCCCGCTGCGCGAGGAAGCGCAGCAATCCCAGCGCATCCGCCAGTTGTCGATGGCGCGGCTGCTCGCCGAATCGATTCGCCGCGTCAGCAACGAGGAGTCGATCAGCGCGATGTTCGACAATACCTGAACAAATCCGGGCTCTAGCCCGAACCGCCCCCGGCGTGGCTGGTCGCAAGCCGCGCCGGGAATTCCATGAACCAGCGACAGGAGACGAAAATGTCAACTTCTGCATTTGAGCTCGACGTCGAAGTGCGAACCGACCTGGGGAAAGGTGCGAGCCGCCGCCTGCGTCGTTTGCACAATGCCATCCCCGCAGTGCTGTATGGTGCGGACAAGGCGCCGATGCCCCTGACGATCGATCACAACGCCATCTTGCACGCCACGGAGAACGAAACCTTCTTTTCCCACATCATCACCCTGAACATCGCGGGAAAGGACAAGGAGCTCGCAGTAATCAAGGACTTGCAACGCCATCCGGCGCGGCAGGCGATCCTCCATGCCGACTTCCTGCGGATCAGCGAGGACCACGCGATCCACGTCCGCGTGCCGCTGCATTTCATCAACGAGGATCGATGCCCGGGAGTGAAGACCGGCGGTGGCCGCATTCTCAAGTCGATGACCGAAATCGACGTGAGCTGCCTGCCGAAAGACCTTCCCGAATACATCGAGGTCGACATGCTCGAAGTCGAGCTCGGCCAGACGGTACACCTGTCGGAAATCGAGCTTCCCGAAGGCGTTTCCAGCTTTGCCTTGACCCATGGTCGCGAAGGCGACCTGTCGGTCGCTACGGTGCAGTCTCCCCGGGGTGGCGCGGCCGATGACGAAGAGCAAGAGGCCGAAGAGACCGACGACGAGGAAGAATCCTCCTGACCACGACCGGCGGCTTGCAATTGATCGTGGGCCTCGGCAACCCGGGGCCCAGGCATTCCGGCAATCGTCACAATGCCGGCTTCTGGTTTGTGCAGCGGCTTTGTGCTGCATGCGGCGGCGAGTTGCGCACCCAGGCGAAATTCTTCGGCAAGACCGCAGCCATCGAAATCGGCGGGAGCAAGATCCGCCTGCTTTGCCCGGAGACCTACATGAATCTGAGCGGCCGTTCGATCGCGGCGATGTGCGGCTATTTCCAGATCGAGCCCGAGCACGCATTGATTGCCCACGACGAGATCGACCTTCCCGTGGGAACCGTCCGGTTCAAGGCGAGCGGCGGGCACGGCGGGCATAACGGCCTGCGCAGCACCATCGAGTCCTTCGGCGGCCGCGATGGCTTTCGCCGCTTGCGAATCGGCGTCGGGCATCCTGGCAGCAAGTCCCAGGTCATCCATTACGTGCTGAGCGATCCTCCGGCCGGGGAGGCATCGATCATCGAAAGCAGGATCAGCGATGCCATCGCCGTGCTGCCGCAAGCTGCGGCAGGCGACTGGGAAGGCGCGATGCGCGTCCTGCACGGCGGCAACTGAGCGATGGCGGTCACTTGCGGAATCGTCGGGCTGCCCAATGTCGGCAAGTCGACCTTGTTCAATGCCTTGACCAATGCGGGCATTGCCGCCGAAAACTATCCCTTTTGCACGATCGAGCCCAACTCGGGAGTCGTTCCGGTTCCCGACCCCAGGCTCGAACGGATCACGGCGATCGCGAAGCCTGCCAGAGTCATCCCCGCGACGGTCGAGTTCACTGACATCGCTGGCCTCGTCGCCGGCGCCGCCAAGGGCGAAGGGCTTGGCAATCAGTTCCTCGCCAACATCCGCGAAACCGATGCCATCGCCCACGTCGTGCGCTGCTTCGAGGACGCCAACGTCGTCCACGTCGCCGACCGCATCCGCCCCATCGAGGACATCGAGACGATCAACGCCGAGCTCGCACTGGCCGACCTCGAAACCGTCAGCCGCAGCCTCGACCGGGTCGGCCGAGTCGCCAAAAGCGGCGACAAGGACGCGCAACGCCAGGCGGTGCTGCTCGAGAAGGTGCAAGCCGGCCTCGATGCAATGCGCCCCGTTCGCGCCATCGAGCTGTATCGCGAGGAACGCGAGAACCTGCGCGAGCTGCATCTGCTCACCGCCAAGCCGGTGCTTTACGTCGCCAACGTCGATGAGGACGGCTCGCAGCATGGCGGCCACGTCGAGGCGGTGCGCAAAGTGGCCGCAGCCGAAGGCGCCGAGTTCGTCGTGATCTGCAACAAGCTCGAAGCCGAGATCGCCGAACTCGCCGACGGGGAGAAGCTCGAATTCCTCGCCGAGCTCGGCATGGAGGAGCCCGGCCTCGATCGCGTCATCCGCGCTGCCTACCAGCTTCTCGGCTTGCAGACTTTCTTCACCGCAGGGCCGAAAGAGGCGCGGGCCTGGACGGTGCGGCAGCAGGCCTCGGCGGCGACCGCCGCAGGAGTCATTCACACCGATTTCGAGCAGGGCTTCATCCGCGCCGAAGTGATCGCCTACGAGGACTACGTCGCCCACGGCGGCGAGGCCGGCGCCAAGGACGCCGGCAAATGGCGGCTCGAAGGCAGGGACTACCAAGTCCAAGACGGCGACGTGATGCACTTCCGCTTCAATGTCTGAACAATGTCCGAACAACGCCTGAACGCGGGGTTGAACCAGCACGGCAGCTTGACAATGCCGCTGCCAATGCCGAGAATCCGCCCCCTTGAAAGCGCATCGGGGCAACGCTGCGCTCGCTTGCGGCTATGTAGCTCAGTTGGTCAGAGCACAGCACTCATAATGCTGGGGTCGCTGGTTCAAATCCAGCCATAGCCACCACCTTCCCGCCCAAGCCGGCCAACGGTCGATCAGCAGCCCTTCAAAGTCCGCCTGTCAAAGCTCGCCTGTCAAAGATAGTCGCGCCGCCACAGGCGCTCTAGGAAGCTTTTCCAGGGAACGTGCTGAATGCCGTCCGGGAAGCTTGCCTCGGCCGGATCCCGGGATACCAGCAGCAAGTGCCGCCAAGGCTGTTCGTCGGCGATCGCCTGCAGGCCCTTGTGGTCGCGACGGCTGACCGACTCGGCGCTCTTGATCTCGATGGCGATTTCCTTGCCGATCACGAAATCGACTTCCCGGCCGCCTTGAGTGCGCCAGAACTGCAATGGCAGCCTGATGCGGTTGTAGGAAAGAAACGCGCGCAATTCGCAGGCGATGAAGTGCTCGAAGGACATGCCAAAAAGGTCGCTGGCAGGCTCGATGGAACGCGTTCCCAGCAAGGCATGAACGATTCCCGGGTCGCACAGATAGTATTTCGCGGTTTGCACGGACTTTCGGGCCCCTGCGCCTCGCCAGGGAGGAACCTGGAAGCCGAGCAGCGTGTCAGTGAGGATCTGGTAGTAGTCGCGGACGGTATTCGGAGCGAGCTGCGCATCGTTGGCGACCTTGGCATAGTTGAGGATTCGCGAGTTGTTGAACGCCGCGCCGTGCAGGAACCTCGTGTAGTTGGGCAAGCTGCGGATCAGGCTCTCGACCTGGATTTCCTCTTTCAGATAGGTCTCGACGTAGGCGTGGAGATAATCCTCGCCGAACTCTCCGGACCAGACCGTCGGCAGCCCGCCGAGCCGCAAATGGCGGTGCAGATCGAAGCTGCCGTGCCGGTTCAGCTCGAACCAGGTCAATGGAAACAGCTCGGCACGGAATGCCCGGCCCGCGAGCAGGTTCACGCCTCGTCGGCGCAGGCTGCGCGCACTGCTGCCGGTGAGCAGGAAGCGCTGCCCTTTCGTTTCGATGGCGTGATGCACTTCGTTGAGCAGTTCGGGGACTCGCTGAATCTCGTCGATCACGACCAGCGGCCTGGCGACCAGCGAATGCAATAGCGCCGGGTCAGCCTTGAGTCGCAGCCAAGTCCGGGAATCGAGCAGATCGACGTAATCGGCGGCATCGAGGCAGGTCTCCCGGATCAGGAAACTCTTGCCGCTGCCTCTCGGTCCAAACAGGAAATGCGAGGAGCGGCCGAGCAGTTTGAGCAAATCGAGCTGTCGAGGAATCATGAAAATGCGCAATTGCTTCGTGGATTTTTCATGATAATCGACGAAGGCACTGCAAATCGACCGATATTTGTCGCGACTCTTGCGACTCTTGCCGCCATGGCTGCAATGGCCGTGATGGCCTTGCAGGCTATGGCGCGGCGGCGGGCAGGGCCATGGCGGTCAGTTTCGAGCCGGTCTGCAGGATGATGTACTGATGGCCGTCGTGGACCCAGGAGCTCATGCCATAGCTCGAACGAGCCGGGGCTTCGACTTCGGCCATGATCTCGCCGCTGTCCTTGTTGACCGAATAGAGCATCGGCGTGCCGTCGCTGGCGACATCGGTGTAGACGAGCATGTTCGGAGTGACGACCATCGGCACGAGGTTGCCGGTTCCGGTATTGCCGATATCGATGCCTTCGAGAGCCGGGCTGTTGGCGATGCGGGCCGGCGTTTCGCCGGTGGGAATCTGCCAGAGGTGCTCACCGCTGTTCATGTCGATCGCGACGATACGGCTGTACGGCGGCTTCCAGACCGGAATTCCCGAACGCAGCCGCGGCGTTCTTGCCGTGGCGCCACGAACGCTGTTGGCGTATCGCGACAGGGTCGTTCCGGTCGGGCTTGCGGAGAACAGCGCATCGGCCTCCTCGCCCGGAATCAGGCGCAGGGCAAAACAGGCCTTGTGCGAGGAAATGTACAGCACGCCGAGGTTCGGGTCGGCCACCGGAGGCGCCGTGATGTTGGCGCCGCCAGCCCCGCCGGGGCAGTTCATCGCGGCGTACTTGCCTTCCGGGTTGTCCGAGTGGATGGGAGGATTGTATAGCGGCCCCATCACGTAGTCTTCCATCACCGCGAGCGCCTCGGTGCGCAATTCGGGAGTGAAATCGACGAGATCGTCCTCGCTGATTCCTTGCATGTCGAAGGGTTCGGGCCAGGTCACGTGGGGCTGGGTCGGCGAAAGCATCTCTCCAGGAACGATGGAAGGAGGCACCGGGCGCTCGACGATGGGCCAGACGGGCTCGCCAGTGATGCGGTTGAAGGTGAAGACCCAGGCCTGCTTGGTCACCTGCGCGACCGCCGGAATCGCCTCGCCATCGACTTCGATATCGAGCAATACCGGCGCGGTTGGCGTGTCGAAATTCCAGATTTCGTGCCGCACGAACTGGAAATGCCAGGCGCGCTCGCCGGTGCGGGTGTCGAGGGCGATGATGCTCGCGGCGTAGAGGTTGTCGCCGGGGCGGAAGCCGCCGTAATAGTCGATGGTCGCGCTATTGGTCGGGACGTAGACGAGGTGGTTCGCCGGGTCGGCGGATAGCGGCGCCCAGGAGGACACGTCGCCGGTCCATTGCCAAGCGTCGTTTTCCCAGCTCTCGTGGCCGTATTCGCCGGGCCGGGGTATGACGTTGAACTTCCACTTGAATTCTCCCGTGGCCTTGTCGTAGGCAAGGATGTCGCCGGGAACGTTCTCGACCCGGGCCTGCAAATAGCCCTGTTCGGCCGAATTGCCGACGACGATGGTGTCGTTGACGACGATCGGCGGCGAAGACGAGGTGATGTAGCCGATTTCCAGCGGAATCCCCTCGCGAGGATCGTAGGGGTGGCCGAGGTCGGCGAGCAGATCGACCACGCCGGTTTCGGGGAAGCCCTCGATGCCAACGGGGCTGCCGAATCCTTCGAGGGGGTGGCCGGTCCTGGCATCGAGAGCGGTGAGGAAAAAGCCCGGCGAAACGATGTAGATCACGCCGCGGCCATCGACTTCGGAATACGCGACTCCCTTGCCATAGTCGGCGCGCATCGAATATTCGGCGCGGGGCGTGACAGGCTCGCGATACGTCCAGATTGTGTCGCCGGTCTTCGGGTCGATGGCGACGACGAATCGCTTGTCGCCGACGACGGTATAGAGGATGCCGTCGATCAGCGAAGGAGTTGCGCGACCGCTGACGGCATCGAAGCTCGCGCCGTCCCACTCCCAGGCGACTTCGAGTTCGGCGAAGTTCTCCGCAGTGATTTCATCGGCTGGCGAATAGCGCGTGTGCGCATAATCGCCTCCCAAGGTCAGCCACTCGCTGGCGTCGCTGCTGAACAGCTCGCCTTCGGCGGCGAGGGCCGGGCCGGCGAGGCAGAACACGAGCCCAGGCAGGAATTTCTTCGAATCGGCAATCTGCATGACTTGTCCTCCAGAATCGGCTTGATGTTGCCATATTTCGGACTTTCGTTCACTCCCAGGGCCGGTTGGCGATATGCCGCCGCACCAGGTTGCGGTAGTTGCAGCCGATCGGGCTGCTCCATCTGTTGCCGCTGCAATTTTCCACTCCGCGGTTGCCATCGGGCAGATAGATGGGAACTCCCGCGTTGTAGCGGGAAAAGGCGTCGTCCCAGATCCTCGCGTCGACTGCTGCATTGGTGGCTGCATCGTTGGGATCCCATTCCCACGCAGGCTTG
>RKSA01000035.1 GCA_007571115.1 Gammaproteobacteria bacterium | reverse complement strand
AGCTGCTGCTGACGGGCCTGCGCGAGCAATGGAAGGTGCTGCTCGTCGGCGACTACGACGCCGACGGCGCAGCGAGCTGTGTCGTCGCGATCGATGCACTGCACGGTTTCGGCTTCGACGAGCTCGACTACATCGTGCCGAACCGCTTCGATTTCGGTTACGGCCTGACGCCGGCGATCGTCGAGCTCGCCGCAGCGCGTTCGCCGGACTTGCTCATCACCGTCGATAACGGCATTTCGAGCATCGAGGGAATCGAGGCGGCGCAGCGTCGCGGCATCCGCAGCCTGATTACCGACCACCACTTGCCAGCGAGCCGCTTGCCCGAGGCCGACGCCATCGTCAACCCCAATCAGCCCGGCTGCGGCTTCCCGGGAAAGAACAGCGCCGGCGTTGGCGTGATTTTCTACGTGATGCTCGCCCTGCGCCGCCATTTGCGAGAGATCGGCTGGTTCGCCGAGCAGCGCCTCGCCGAGCCCAATCTCGCCGAATCCCTCGATCTCGTCGCCCTCGGAACGATCGCCGATGTCGTCCCGCTCGACCGTAACAACCGCATCCTCGTCGAGGCGGGTCTGCGCCGCATCCGCGCTGGCCGGGCGCGGCCTGGAATCAAGGCGCTGCTTGCGCGGGCCGGGCGCAGCCCCCCCAATGCCGTCGCTGCCGATCTTGCCTTCGGCGTCGCGCCGCGGCTCAATGCCGCTGGCAGGCTCAAGGACATGTCGACGGGAATCGAATGCCTGCTCGCCGAGGACGAGCACTCGGCCGCCGAACTCGCCACCGAGCTCGATGCGATCAATCAGGAGCGCAAGAACATTCAGGCGCAAATGGACGAGCAGGCCCAGGCCGTCATCGCCGCGACCGAGGCGCGGCTCGGCGATGACGCTGCCGGTTCCGCCCTCGCCGGCGATGCTGGCGAAGCGATTCCCGCCGGACTCTGCCTGTTCGACCCCGAGTGGCATCCGGGAGTGCTCGGAGTCGTCGCGGCGCGCGTCAAGGAGCGCTGGCATCGGCCGGCAGTCGTCTTCGCCCCGGCCGCTGCCGATGCTCCTGGTGCGGAACTGAAGGGTTCGGCGCGTTCGATCAGCGGCTTCCACATTCGCGACGCCCTCGAAAACATCGCCAATCGCCACCCTGGCCTGATCGGTCGCTTCGGCGGCCACGCCATGGCCGCTGGCCTCAGCCTCGAAGCCGGCAAGCTGGAAGAGTTTCGCGCCGCTTTCGCTGCCGAAGCTGCCAGGCAGCTTTCGCCAGGGCAGCTCCGCGCCGTCGTGTTCAGCGACGGTCCTCTCGAACCCGAATGGTTCACTTTGGAAGTCGCCGAGCTGCTGCGTTTCGCCGGGCCTTGGGGCAAGGACTTCCCGGAACCCATTTTTGATGGCCGCTTCGTCCTGCGCGAGCAGCACGTGCTCAAGGAAAAGCATCTGCGCATGATGCTTGGCGTCGCAGCCGCCCCCGAACTGCAACTCGAAGCGATCGCCTTCCACGTCGAAAGCTGGCCCGACGCCGAGGCGAGCGAGATCAGCCTCGCGTATCGCCTCGACGTCAACGAGTTCCGCGGCGAACGCCGCTTGCAGCTCGTGGTCGAGAAAATCCTGCCCGATGCGGGCTGCCGATACAGCCTCCCCCGATAAAACCTCTCTCGATACAGCCAAGGCAGGGGCTTTCGGGTAGAATCTGCGTTTCCGGGGTGGGCGGCGACGGAGGAGGGCTCATGTTGATGCAACGATTCCGGTCGCTCTGGGCGGTCTTGCTCGGTCTTTTCCGTTTCGTCGGCCTTTTCAGCTTCGTCGGCTTTCTCGGCTTCGGCAGCTTTTCCAGCTCCGCGCTTGCCGCCGAGATGCACCGGACCGAACAGATCGAGGTCGAGCTCGTCGCCGAAACCGTCAACGTCGTCCCGGGGCAGACCCTGTGGCTGGGGATTCGCCTCGACCCGATCGACAACTGGCATACCTACTGGAAGTTCGGCGGCGATAGCGGCCTGGCGACGAGCGCCAGCGACTGGCAGTTGCCAGCGGGAATGTCGCTGGAGCACGTCGGCGAGATCATCTGGCCGATTCCCGAATGGAAGCCTTTCGCCGATTTCGACCTGGTTTCTTTCGCTTACGGCGATGAAGTCCTGCTACCGCTGCCGATTTCGATTCCCGCCGATTTCCGCGACGAAGTGTTCACCGTCGCAGCGACCATCGACTGGCAAGTCTGCGAGGAGCTTTGCATTCCCGGCAGCGCGCGCTTTTCCCTGTCGCTGCCGAGGGGCGAGACCCTCGAGCCCGACGAGCGCCGGCGCGAAGCTTTCGCCATGGCCCGGGCGAACACTCCGGTTCCTCTTGGCGAGCACGATTTGCGCGCGCGTTTCAACCACCACGACGGCAAGGTCAACGTCATGATCGAGGCCGGCGATTCGCGCTTCGCCGAGCTCGACGAAGCGTGGTTTTTCCCGACGCGCAAGCGAGTCATGCAATACGCGCCCTGGCGCGACGTGATGCGCGAGGACTCGCGCCTGCAAATC
>RKSA01000191.1 GCA_007571115.1 Gammaproteobacteria bacterium | reverse complement strand
GATCTCGAAGGAACATGTGCGACCAGGGCCACCTGGCCCCGAACCAAGATTCGGCCTGAGCCGCACCCCCTTGCCACCAGGCGCCAAGCGCCAGTTCGGAGAGAGCGGCACCAGGCCCGCGCAATAGGGGCAGGTGACTGTGCGCGCCCAGAGGTAGCCGTCAACTCTGTTGCCGCCAGGTTCCGATGGAAAAACACTCTGGTACTTTGGCTCGGCTCGTCGCAAGAACTCGTCCGTCAGCCGATTGAATTCGGCAACCAATCGAAAGCCATGCAGTGAAGGCCAGTCTGCGGTTGCGCACAGAATTAGAGCCGCCACAGGGTTCAAATCGTTTGCGTCTGCCCGGAAACCGAGGCGCCCGACTTCAATCGGAATGCTCCCGCCCCCAGCGGTCGGATCAAGAATCGTTGGCATCGCCAACACAGCACAAGTTACAGCGCCGACCCACTCAAGGTCATCTCCATTCGGCGTGTAGCTGAACGCACGTTTGTAGCCGTAGGGGTTCGGCCCCAAATTGGTTCCGTTTCGTTTGGCGGCGTCAATCTTCCTCCGTGTGGCCACCGGATCCCCATGAATCCCCAGCACATGCAGGAACCTGTCACGATCCGCATCGGCAGGCAGCAGCGACGCCAGCACCGCAGCCCGGGACGCCACCAGCGGTCGCCGCGCCCACCAGACGTGCAAGCGGTTCGGGGCGGGGAACGGCGTCATCGGCGTCCGCTCGCGAGTGCTTTCGATGCCAAGCTCCGCGATCGGCAACCAGCGTTCGATCAGGCGAGTGTCGGTCATGGCCGGCGCCCAAGCCGCAGGGTGTTCCGCCAATCGGTGCGGAAGTTGAGCCGCCGCAGCAGCTCGAACGTATCGATGCAAGGAACACCCAGCGTCTTGCAGACATCGGGCAAGTGCCGGTTGGCTCGCTCACGTCTAGGCTTGGAGACTTCCATGGTAACCAATGTGATCGAACCATCCATCGATAGCGCATGCGCCAAGAGAAACGGGTCAGCGCCCAGCTTTTGCAATTCGTCCTCTGTCAAATCTGCGGCATAGCCTTCATTGACCGCGCGCCGCACATTGCCGATCACTGCCTCTCCTGTCCAAAGCAATGCTGCCTTGTGCCTCTTTACCCACATCACGAGCGGGTCTTCCCTTTGCCCCCGGCTGAGTTCTTCAAGCACCTCAATGGGCAGCTTTGCCTGGCCGGAATCCGCGAGATGCAGCAACCAGTCCCAGAACTCCGGCACGCGCTCCATGGTGTAGTAGTCGCGTTCCGCATCGATCAGCACATTGGCATCAAGGAGGTAGATCAATTTGCTTTATCCAGCCAACATTGCTTGAACCTGCGTGGGCTTGACCCCCAGCACGGTCGCGGCCCGGGTGGTCGGCAACGAACGCTCGAAATGCGAACGTCTCACGAGGTCGAGCAGCGCCTGTCCTGTGCGATGACGCTTCGTGACGTAGAACGAAGGGCCACCTTCCGACTGTCGATTCCTCTCTCGCGTGGATTTCCGCTGGAGCTGCCATGACCGCTTGAATTCCGCCGCAAGACGCTCGTAGTCCGGGCGAGCGATCTTCCCTGCCCGGAGCAGCCGGTAAGCCACCAAGGTGCGACTGACCCGCCACTCCCGAGCCACTTCGCTGACCGCGCCCTCGAGGGCGATGCCCGTTGCACGGAAGTCGTTGATGGGAACTGGTGGAAGCAGGAACAAGCTGGCAACGTCATCGCAGAATTGTTCCAGTTCGGTTTCATCGCGAGCACTGGAGCAGGTGCTGCTGCCAAGCAGCAGATGCACAAACTCGTGTACCAACGTGAAGGACCAGGCAGGCTTGGCATCGTTGTCATTGATGACGATGAATGGCGCAAGCCGGTCAACGAGCGACAAGCCGCGAAACACGTCCGTTTCGAGGTCGGTGTGATGACTTCCCAAATCACCCTTGAGCAACACGAATGCCCCGGCACGCTCAGCGCGAGCGCGCAATTTGTCAAATGCTTCCCGAGCTCGAGTCGCACCGCTGGATTGGCCGCAGCCCAACAGGTTCCGGACCACCGCCACAGCATGGGGAACTCCGCGATCGCGTGATACAGTGCCGACGAAGGAGACTTCGTCCGCCTGCTCCTCCGCGAGCACATCGTGTACGAGGCTTTGCCGCGCCAGCATCTCACGCACCAGGGCTTCCACGAGAAAGTGCTCAGGCTGCGAATCCTCGGCGGCTAGCGCGCGGAAGTCAGTCGCTCGCCTGCTCTGCCCCGGTGGGTGGCCGAGATAAAAGGCAACCAAGGGGCGCCGATAGATCCGCTCCATCTTCACGAGCATCGGGCGGGACGGCTCTTGCCGACCGGCCTCGAGATCCCCCAGACGTTGTTCGGGCGACTTCCCGTAGGCTTGGGAAATGCCTAGCTTGTGTGCCGCCTCGGCCAGCGAAAGCCCCCCGCTGGTCCGCGCCCAAGAGAGGATTTCAGGATTCACGGAAGGCATCTTGCACAACCCCACAGTTCAATCGTGCCGAGGCAATAGCTTCTCATTTCCGCCATCCCAATGCACGCTATCGCTTTGTGCGTGAGAAACTCCGTGGCCTTGCCGTTGTACAGGCTGTTGCGCATTTGTTGCAGCGTCAATGGCTCTCCGCCGTTGATTCGCTCGAAAATGTCGAGCCGCGCACGCTCGGGTGCCCTCGAATCGATGATGTAGAAAATCAGGTTGCAATCTTCCACACGACTCTGGAATTTGGTCGGCAAATCATTGCCATATCGGCATCGCTAGCGTCTCGGCTCCGTCAACAGGCATCTTAGCGCACTCAGCACTCGACGCGGATGCTTGCGATGCATCGCCATTCCAAGCCAATAGGCCGCCTCCTCGCGGCCCATCGCTTCGATGCCTTCGGCCACTGCCCGCATGTTGTCACGACTGCGCATCGGCGCGAGCGCGCGGAACAGCAGCCCTAGCATCAACGCCAGATCCTCCGTCAAGGCATGGCCCCGCTTTTTCGCATCGACGGGACGGCCCGGCTTGATGCCGGCCTGCGAGAGATTTTTCAGCACTCGGTGCTCGACGAGTTCCAGATTGCGGCCTCGCAGGCCGGCGACGCGCAGGGCGCTGGTCAGCCGGGGCGAAGCGGGCGCCGGCAATTGCCAGATTTCGTATTCAGCGTCCACCGGACCATGGCGCCGCAGCCGCAACTCGTAGCGCGGCGCAGATTCCGGCGTTTCGATATCGGATATGCGTTCCAGCCGCGCCATTTCCGCAACCCTACACCTTTGCCTTGGCGGTTGCCGACACATGCGCGGCACCGCTGGCAAAGCGGCTGAACTGTTCAGTCAACTGCTCGGCAGCATTGCCCTGCATGGACAAGCCCTCCTCGAAGCTTAGCGCAAAGCTGGCCTTGATGTGCGAATCGCTCGCCTGCCGAAGCTGCGGCCCAAGGAACTCGCAGACCGGTTTCGCATCCTCCACCGGCCCGCGGAACTCCAACTGGAAACTTCCGTCGTCGCGGGTCTCGTAGCCGCCTTCCAGCTTGACGATCTTGTCCGCGCCGGATATGGCGCCGACCGCACGAAGCAGCCGAAAGGCATCCCCGGCCTCGTACATCCTGATCTGCAACTCCGCGACGGCTTCGAACTTGCTTCCGCGAACCTGCTCCCAAAGCCTGACGAGCGCTTCGCGGAGAACTCCCTCGGCAGCAAATGTCCCATGACCGGCTTGCGGCGCTCGATCTTCGTCGGGCCGCCCCTCCCTTTTTGCCGTCGTTTTCGTCCCGTCGGCTGCGCCCGTTCCGTACTCCTTTCCTGCATTCTCGATATCTTTGCGAGGGCTGCCCCGCGTTGCCTGCTGGCGCGGCCAAAGTTCTTTTTCCCTGGCATACGACATGGTGAAGATGATCGACTGTTCGTCAATTTCGATGGTGACCGGAGGGTCACCCTTTCCAAATAGCAGGCCTCCCCTTTGATACACGTATTCGCCCTGCTCGCAACCTCGTCGCACGCCGCGCACGAACAGATCGTCGCCCGCCAACATGGGCAACGCCGGGTCGCGGCGAAACTCCTCGCGCAAGGACAGCACCGTGATCTGCCCCTTCTTGAGCGGAGTCCTGTCGCGCACGTAGGCTGGCGAGTCCGGCTCGTCTTCCGGCAGCCGCAGCTTGCGCAAGTCGCGCAACGTCCGCACAACCTGTTGCTGGCCAGCGCCAGGGCGATCAGAAGCGGAATGCGTGTCGATCGCGGTATGCGCCAGATCGACGTCGCTCGTGCCGACTCGATTGCGCGACGGATAGAACACATGCCGGTAGCATTGCTGGATGGCGAGGGCAAGTTCCTGTTCCGAGCGCTGTTCCAGCTCGAGCACTTGCGCCTGCTGGTGCTCAGCCAAATCGGCGAGACGTTCCGGCTTCTTCAACCCGCGCAAGGCCAGCCGCCGCCTGGCTTTGTGCTGCATGTCACCCTTGCGCGAATCGTCTGCCGCAACGAACACGAGATTGTTGCGCAGTGTCCGCAAGGCAGAGCCTTCGGCACCCTTCCTTGCGAAGATGCGCTCGATCAACTCGGGAACTTGATCGACCGTGTTGCCAACGGTCACCGCTTCGTAGCCGAGCACGACCAGTTTCGGGCGGCCATCGGCGACTTCATCGGCGACGTCGAAAGGCCCGCCGGGAAAAGGCACGGCGTCGAGCGTATCACCGACGAAGATATGGCGAATGCGGTCATGCAATTCTGCACGCATTTCTCCAGCGTCAACATGCTCCTCCGACCGCCGGATGAACTGGTGCAAGTTCGCTTCGGCCAGGAAACGCATGGGCACGCCGGGCCGATCATCGAGGTAGGCGGATTCGGCGAGAAACTTTTTGCGCGCCTCTTCGACAAAACCAATTTCCAGCGCGGGGCCAAGCACAGAGTACCGCAGCCGCTCTGGCGAAACGCCTTTCAGAGGCTCATTGAACGCCAATGTTTGCATGAAGACGGTGCGGGCGACATATGAGGCGAAAGGCGGAAGCCCGCCGTGATGCCTGGCATCGAGTTCCTCGGCCAGCGCTGGCTGCCCGGCAAGGCCAGCGGAAACGTCTCGCGATATGGCGGGCGAGAACCTCGATTGCCCAAGACGAGTGACGATTTCCTGCCGAATCGGCTCGTGGCCAGGATCGATGTGATGCAAGTGGATCGCCGTGGCATCGGTGGGCCCTTGCTCCCACAAATGGGATACCGTGCGCGCGAGCAGACGCAACATGCCACGAACTCTTTGAAAATTTTCCAGCGTCGCAGTCTTTGCGGTCAAGGTCTCCAGCACTTCGGGGTGGAAAGGATAGCTTGACCGAAAGGCCGCAGCCGTCTCCGGCCGAGTGGCGGCTTCCGGCAAGGCGTCGCGGTGGGTGTTCCACAGCAACCGGTAAGCATCCGCAGCATTCGCCGCTGCCTGCTCATCGATGGACTCGAACAGCCGTCGCCGCAACACTTCGATCGTCTCGTCCTCTTCGGTGGGGTTGAGCAATGTCGCCTTGCGCGCCGAAACGCTTCCCGCTTCGGCCATGCGGTCTGCGATGCGTTGGTTTTCGGCATTGTAGGCGTCTGTCGCCAGACCATCCTTGCCGATCGCAAGCGTGTAGACGAGAACGGCATTGGGAGCGCCTTCCACGGCTTTGCAAAGCGAGGTCAGGAAGGCTGTCAACTGTTCGCCACCATTGTCGAACTTGCTGACTTTGCGCAAATAGACCGACAACTCGTCGAGCAGGATGAGCGTCGCTTCGCCTGCGAACAACTCGCGCAAGGTTTCGGCGCCAGGGGCAATGCGACGCTCATCGCTTTCGCGCACCCTTTCGTAGCCTTCGCTGCCGGCCAGGGCCGACGCGATCTCTCCCCAGGGCGTATAGGCGAGATGGCCACTTTCCATCCGTCGTCCGTTAGCCGGGTCTGCGTTCTCGCCATCGAAGGCGGCAACACGCACATTGCCTCGTGGCAACAGGGCGTGATCGATGAACTCTTCGATGCCCGGCACGTCGGCACCAGCGCGTGCGGCGTGGCATAGCGCGATCAGTGCATGCGACTTGCCGCCGCCATAGGAAGTGTCAAGACGGAAGATCGATGCGGCTTCACCGCCGGCACCGCTCAAACGCGAGCAAACGTTCGCAAGCAGGTTCTTCAGGCCTCTCGTCGGATGCGTATTGGAAAAGAACCGCGTCGGATCGACGTAATCGTCGCTGCCCTTGCCGCAGATTACCTGAGCCAGGTCCGCCGCGAAATCGGCATCGGTGACCGCTCCCGCCAGTACGTCGGCGCGTGGACGGCAGGATTCAAAGACCGTAGGAATTGTCATTGCAGGAGACCAAGTATCTTTCGAGGCTTTTCTAACCGGACAAAGTTCGCGCCAAAGATAAGCCAAACCCTGAAAAAGTCAACGGCAGATGGCCATGATCTGGGGATCAGCTCGCTCGATGTGTGGCGGGCGGGCGGCAGCTTGCGCTTTGCGCGGCCTGCAGGTGCGCGAAGCGCGCGGTGTGGAAGGCGGTGTCGCCGAATAGCAGCTCTAGCGCGGTGACTTGGCGGAACAGGTGCGAAACGTCGCACTCGTCGGTCATGCCGATGCCGCCGTGGAGCTGTATGGCTTCCTGGCCGACCTTGCGCATCGCCTTGCCGAGCCTGCTCTTGGCGGCGCTGGCTGCGGCGGCCTTGCTGCGTACCGGCTCGTTCGAATCGAGCTGCATCGCCGCCATGATCGTGATCGAGCGCGCTTGCTGGCATTCGATGAACATGTCCGCCATGCGATGCTGCAGCGCCTGGAAGCTGCCGATGTGGACGCCGAACTGCTTGCGCGTCTTGCTGTATTCGACGGTCTTGCGCAGAAGCGAATCGAGTGCGCCGAGGGCCTGGGCGCAGACCGCGACGATAGCGTAGTCAATCACCCGCTCGAGCGCTGGCAAGGCGCCGCCGGGGGCGCCGAGCCGCGCCGACTCGGGAACGGCGACCTCGCTGAAAGCGATTCGCGCGGCGCGAACGCCATCGATGTTGGCATGGGCCTCGACGCCGACTCCGTGCTGGCGCCGGTCGACGAGCAACGCACTGATGCCGTCGCGATCAGTGACGCCGCCGCTCTCCCTCGCGATGACGAGCAGCTTGTCGGCATTGGGACCATTCAGGACGTTGATCTTGGTTCCGTTCAGCACGATCCTGCCTGCCTCTTCTCGAGCGTCGAGGCGGACATTGGCGAGGTTGTAGCGCGAGCCCGATTCGGCCCAGGCGCAGGCGAGTTGCAGGTCGCCGGCCAGCAGCGGCGGCAACAGCGAGGCCTTCTGCTTCGGGTCGCCGAGGGCCGCGAGCAAGCGGCCGGCCAGGACCACCGAAGCGAGATAGGGCTCGACGAGCATCGCCTTGCCGAACTCTTCCATCATCACCATCAAGTCGACCGCCGAACCGCCGAAACCGCCGTCGGCCTCGCTGAACGGGACTGCCAGCCAGCCGAGCTCGGCGAACAGCTTCCAGTTCTCGCTGCTGAAGCCCGTCTCGCTCGCGGCGATGCGATTGCGCGACTCGAAATCGTAGCGTTGCTGGAGGAACTTGCTGACGCTTTGCTGGAGCAGCAATTGTTGTTCGGAATGGGAAAAATCCATCGTTG
>RKSA01000081.1 GCA_007571115.1 Gammaproteobacteria bacterium | reverse complement strand
CTTGTCCAACGCGAAGCGAGTCTGAACGGGAGGGCCGATTCCAACGCGAAAAGAGCCTGAAATTGGAAAATGCCGCGCCTGCATTGCGCGGGGCTGTTGCGATACAATGGCGCTTCACTCGGAACTGGTGCCACGCTTGTCGATGCAAAGCCTGAACACGACGGCCCCGAGCCGGCCGACGGCTTCGCCCTCTCCTGCCCGGGTGCATATCAAGACCCACGGCTGCCAGATGAACGAGTACGACTCGGCGCGCATGCTCGACCTGCTGCGCGAGACGCGCAATGCAGAACTCGTCGACTCCCCCGAGCAAGCCGACATCCTCGTGCTCAACACCTGCTCGATCCGCGAGAAGGCCCAGGAGAAGATCTTTCATCAGCTCGGCCGCTGGCGGCCGCTGAAAGCTGCGCGGCCCGAGATGAAAATCGCCGTCGGCGGCTGCGTGGCGAGCCAGGAAGGCGCGGCGATCTGCCAGCGAGCGCCTTTCGTTGATGTCGTGTTCGGCCCCCAAACCCTGCACAAGCTTCCCGAACTGCTCGATGCCGCCGAGAACGGTGGCGCGATCGTCGATGTCAGCTTTCCGGAAATCGAGAAATTCGACCACCTGCCCCAGCCCACGGCGAGTTCCTGCCAAGCCTGGCTGACGGTCATGGAAGGATGCAGCAAGTATTGCAGTTTTTGCGTGGTGCCGTATACCCGAGGCGCAGAAGTCAACCGGCCTTTCGACGACGTGCTCGCCGAAGCCGCGCATCTTGCCGGGCAGGGAGTCCGCGAGATCAATCTGCTTGGGCAGAACGTCAACGCCTGGCGCGGCTTGAGCCACGCTGGCGAGAGCATCGATCTTGCCATGCTGATCCGCTACGTCGCGAGCATCGACGGCATCGAGCGAATCCGCTTCACGACCTCGCATCCGTCAGAATTCAACGACAACCTCGTCGCGGTCTACCGCGACACGCCGGAACTGGCAGGGCACCTGCACCTGCCCGTGCAAAGCGGTTCCGATCGCGTGCTCGCGGCAATGCAGCGCGGCTACACGGCTCTTGAATACAAGTCGCTAGTGCGCCGCATCGTCGCGGCGAGGCCGGGGATCAGCCTTTCCTCGGATTTCATCGTTGGCTATCCTGGCGAAACGCAAAGCGATTTCGAGGACACGATGAACCTCGTCATGGAAATCGGTTTTGACACTTCGTTCAGCTTCCTGTTCAGCCCGCGACCGGGAACCCCGGCCGCGCAATTGCGCGATCCGACCCCGGAACGGGAAAAGAAGCATCGCCTTGCGATCTTGCAAGCGCAACTGACGAGCCAGGCCCGGGCGATCAGCGAATCGATGCTCGGCAGCCAGTGCCGGATCCTCGTCACTGGCGAATCGAGAAAAAGCTCCTCTGACCTGCAAGGGCGCAGCGAAAACAATCGCGTCGTCAATTTCCCCCTGGATTCGCCATCGCGGAAGGACGAACTGATCGGCAGCTTCGTCACGGTCGAAATCACCGACGCATTGCCCAATTCGCTACTGGGCAGACTGGCCTGATCCGACCAGCAAGGCGCCATGAGCACGCATACCCTAGACCTGACCCTCGACCCCGACGATAGCCGCAGGCTGGCCAATCTTTGCGGCCAGTTCAACGAACATATTCGCCAGATCGAGAAACTGCTGTCGCTGACGATCCGCCAGCGAGGCAATTCGTTCCAGCTTTCCGGTAACAAGTCCGCCGTGGTCCGCGGCGGTCGCCTGCTCGAAACCCTGTATCTGGCGACGGGGCAAGGCGAATTGCTTTCCGCCGGCAGCATCCAGCTCGCGATGCGGGAAATCGCCGACCCGCCAGACAGCGCAGCCGATGGCGCAGCCGTGATCCGCACGCCACGAGTCTCGATCAAGACCCGGGGCAAGCGCCAGACCGCCTATGTGCGCAGCATGGAGCGCCACGACCTCAACTTCGCCGTGGGGCCAGCGGGAACCGGAAAGACCTATCTGGCGGTCGCCCACGCGGTGCAGGCCCTCGCCGATGAGAGGATCAACCGCATCGTGCTCGTGCGCCCTGCGGTGGAAGCCGGCGAGAAGCTCGGTTTCCTTCCCGGCGACCTGGCGCAGAAGATCGACCCCTATCTGCGGCCCTTGTACGACGCCCTGTACGAGATGCTCGGCTTCGAGAAGGTGCATCGCCTCGTCGAGAAGAACGTCATCGAGGTCGCGCCGCTCGCGTACATGCGCGGCCGCAGCCTCAACGAGTCCTTCGTCATTCTCGACGAAAGCCAGAACGCGACCACGGCCCAGATGAAAATGTTCCTGACGCGAATCGGCTGCCACTCCCGGGTCGTCGTCACCGGGGACATCACCCAGGTCGACCTTCCCGAAGGCACGCGCTCGGGCCTCGCCCAGGCGATCGAGGTGCTGGCAGGCGTCCGCGACATCGGCGTGACGTGGTTCCATTCCAGCGATGTCGTGCGGCACCGGCTCGTGCAGGACATTGTCGAGGCCTACGAACGTTTCGACCGCCCCGCGCTCCTTGCAACTGCG
>RKSA01000003.1 GCA_007571115.1 Gammaproteobacteria bacterium | reverse complement strand
GCTCAGGGTCGCCCAGGGCCAGCCATGCCTCAGTCGAGTTCGGGACGGCGAATGTCGGCGACGAGGGCCTGCACTTCTGCGGGAGGTTCTGGCGTGAAGCGGCACACCGTCGACGCGACGAGCAAGTTGAGCAAGGCGCCGAGGGTGCCGATTCCTTCCGGGGAGATGCCAAACAGCCAGTTTTCGGGATTGTCGGCTGCGGGATTGATGAAGCGGAAATAGATGATGTACAGCGCGGTGAAGCTGAAGCCGGCGATCATTCCGGCGACGGCGCCGTGGCGATTCATGCGGCGCTGGAAAATTCCCATGACGATGGCCGGAAAGAACGAGGCGGCAGCGAGGCCGAAGGCGAATGCCACGACCTGGGCGACGTAGGCCGGCGGATTGATGCCGAAATAGCCCGCCACGAGCACTGCCATGAAGATCGAAAGGCGAGCGAACAGCAGCTCTTGCTGCTCGGTGATTTCGGGCATGTAGCCGCGTTTCAGCAAGTCGTGGGACACCGCAGAGGAAATCACGAGCAGCAGCCCCGCTGCGGTTGAAAGCGCCGCAGCCAGGCCACCGGCTGCAACCAGCGCCACCATCCAGCCGGGCAGGTTGGCGATCTCCGGGTTTGCCAGCACCATGATGTCGCGGTTCACCTCGAGTTCGTTGGTCGCCGCGTCTCCGGTGTATTGAATCCGCCCGTCGGCGTTGCGGTCGTCGAAGGCGATCAGCCCCGTTGCCTCCCATTTGCTGAACCATTCCGGAACTGCGTCATATTCGGCGTTGTTGACGGTATCGATCAGGTTGGTGCGGGCGAAAGCTGCCACCGCAGGCGCGGTGGTGTACAGGATGGCGATGAAAATCAGGGCGTAGCCGGCCGATCTGCGCGCGTCGCGCACGCGTGGCACCGTGAAGAAGCGGATGATGACATGGGGCAGGCCGGCGGTGCCGATCATCAGGGCGGCGGTGATGAAGAACACGTCCCGGGTGCTGCGTTGCCCGTCGGTATACTTCGGGAAGCCAAGCTGCTCGCTGAGTCCGTCGAGCCGGTCGAGCAGGAAGCCGCCGCCGTAGGCTTCGGTCAACTGCGAGCCGAAACCGATCTGGGGGATCGCCTGGCCGGTCATCATGATCGAAATGAAAATCGCCGGCACCATGAAAGCGAAGATCAGCACGCAATACTGCGCGACCTGGGTATAGGTGATGCCTTTCATTCCGCCGAGCACGGCGTAGAAAAAGACGATCGCCATGCCGATCATCACGCCATGGCTGATATCGACTTCGAGAAAGCGCGAAAAGACGATGCCGGCGCCTTGCATCTGCCCGCAAACGTAGACGAAAGAGATCACGATCGCGCAGAACACTGCGACCATTCGCGCAGTCTGGGAATAGTAGCGGTCGCCGATGAAGTCGGGAACCGTGAATTGGCCGAACTTGCGCAAATAGGGTGCGAGCAGCAATGCGAGCAACACGTAGCCGCCGGTCCAGCCCATCAGGTAGAAGGCGCCATCGCGACCGAGGAACGAGATCAGCCCCGCCATGGAAATGAACGAAGCCGCCGACATCCAGTCGGCGGCGGTGGCCATGCCGTTGGCGATGGGCGGCACGTGCTTGCCGGCAACGTAGAAATCCTGGGTCGAACGAACCCGGGACCAGATCGCGATGCCGATGTACAGGCCGAAAGTCAGGGCGATGAAGAGGAAAGTCCACGACTGAACGCTCATGATGCGTCATCTTCCTCGTTGGGGCTCGACTGGCGATAGTTCTCGTCGAGCCTGTCCATCTGCCGGATATAGACGAAGATCAGCGCGATGAAGACGAAAATCGACCCTTGCTGGGCCATCCAGAAACCGAGTTTGAAGCCGCCGAAGCGGATCTGGTCGAGGGCGTCGACGAACAGGATTCCGCAACCGAAGGAAACGAGCAACCAGACCGCGAGCAGGCTCAGCACCAGGCGGATATTGGCCTGCCAATACTTTTCGTCATGATCGTCTCGCACGGTCGCTCCTGAACCCGCCCTAGTGGCATGAAGTTGCCGCGATGGTAGTACACAAACCGGGGCGAGTAAAACCGCGCGCGCAGCCTCCGGCGAGGATTGAGCGCAAGCAGAGGGAATGCGGCTGCCCGAAACATGGTGTCGGCATCGCCATTGCCGAGCCGCCGTCAAGGCGCGGCGTTCTCGTCTTCGGCGGCGTTATCCTGCGGCAGGAGCGATTCGAGCAAGGCTTCGATCCGCGCGATCCGTTCGCGGGTGGCAGTGTCGCTGAGGTTCATGTTCTCGCGGATGGTGGCGTCGCTCTCTTCCATGTCCTTGCGCAGGTTCGCGAAGCCGTCGGTCATCTCTGCGCGGATGGCCGCGAAGCCTTCGGTCATCTCCTTGCGGACGGCCGCGAAGCCGTCGGTCATCTCCTTGCGGACGGCCGCGAAGCCGTCGGTCATCTCCTTGCGGATGGCCGCGAAACCAGCGGTCATCTCCTCGCGGATGGCTGCATCGCTGGTGGCCATCTCCTCGCGGATGGCTGCATCGCTGGTG
>RKSA01000028.1 GCA_007571115.1 Gammaproteobacteria bacterium | reverse complement strand
GCTGGCGCGAATCCCCGCAAGCGGCGAAACCCGCGGCAATCTCGCAGCCGGCGGTGTTGGCGAATGCCGCGAACTGAGCGAGCGTGACCGCTGGATCTGCGAACAGGTGGGACCAGCGCTGGCCGGGCGGGGAATGATGTTCGTCGGGCTCGACGTGATTGGCGACTGGCTGACCGAAGTCAATGTCACCAGCCCCACCTGCATCCGCGAGATCGAACGCGGGACCGGCCTTGATATCGCTGGCGAGCTGATGGATTGTATACTGGAGCACTTGCAACGAGCCTGCTGAACCATGCAAGAAATGAATCTGGGAGATCGCGAAAGGGTCGGCCCCGGAGACCGGTTCGCGTTCACGGTGTTCCTGTCGGTCTGCGTACATGTGCTGATCGTGTTCGGCATCGCTTTCGCATCGCCGAACGAACCCCGCAGCGAACGATCACTCGATGTCACCATCGCTGTCTATCGCAGCGAGGAAGCCCCCGACCAGGCCGATTTCCGCGCCCAGGAAAACCAGGCCGGAAGTGGCGTTCTCGAAGTCGCGGCAGCGCCCTCGACGACCTATCCATCCGAGTTCCACGCCGAAACCATCGAGCAAATCGCTCCGCTTCCCGAAACTCCCGGTAGCGACGGTGACCGCGATGTCGCCGAAGTGATCGCCACCGAAGGCGTCCAAGCCAACGAGCAACAGGCCGGAGATGGCAAAGCCGCAGTCGCGAGCGACGACATCAGCCTCATGATCGCGAGCTTGCAGGCCCAGCTTGACCGGCGTCAGCAGGCCTATGCCAAACGCCCGCGCATTCACACGATCTCTTCGGCCTCGACCGAGAAAAGCCGCGACGCCCTGTATCTCGACAATTGGCGGCGCCGCATCGAATCGGTAGGCAACCGCAACTACCCCGAGGAGGCCCAGCGACGGCGCCTGCACGGCAGCTTGCGCCTGCTCGTTGCGCAATTGCCCGATGGCAAGGTCCACGCCGTCGAGGTGCTGGCGTCTTCAGGGCACGAATTGCTCGACCAGGCCGCAGTGGACATCGTTCACATGGCCGCGCCGTTCGAGCCTTTCCCGGCGGAAATGCGCGCCGAAGTTGATATACTCGAAATCATTCGCACGTGGAAGTTCCATGAAGCCGACGGATTGATCAGCTTCTGAAAGCGCAATGGCCGGGAACTCGCGACAGCGAAAGGCCGCGCGAGGACGATTGGGCATGAAAGCCGTGAACGACCTGGAAAACCAGTTTCTTGTCGCAATGCCGAAGCTCGCTGGCACGTATTTCGGCAGTTCGGTGACGTACATCTGGAAGCACGATGACAGCGGCGCCATCGGAATCGTCGTCAACAAGCCGCTCCAGGCGAGCATCGCGGACATTTTCACCGAACTGGAAATCGAGAGCTCCAGCGCGGCCCGGAATTTCAATTCCCGGCACGTGCTTGCCGGAGGGCCTGTGGAACGCGACAAAGGCTTCATCCTGCACGACGCCGATGAGCAACGATGGGAGTCCTCGATCCAGGTTGGGCTGGAACTGACCATCACCACCTCGAAGGAGATACTCGAAGCGATCGCCGCAGGCAAGGGGCCGAAAAACTATCTTGTCGCGCTCGGCTGCGCCGGCTGGGCGCCGGGGCAGCTCGAACAGGAGCTATGCGACAACGCCTGGCTGACCACGCCAGCGAGCAGCGAACTGATCTTTTCCGAGGACTACAGCGGCAAGCCCCAGGCGGCAGCCGCGCAACTTGGCATCACTCTGGACAGGCTGTCCTCGGATGTCGGACATTCCTGACCGACCTTGATCGGTGACACTGATCGACAACCCTAATCGAAAACAGATCGGCAACAATGACCCTGAACCTGTTCCCCGACGATCCAAGCAGCCATTTTTCCGCGCTCGCCTTCGATTTTGGCGCCCAGCGAATCGGCGTCGCGTTCGGCCAGAGCATCAGCGGCACGGCCAGCGCGGTTCGAGTGCTCAAGGCCCAGGATGGCCAGCCGCGCTGGAACGAGATGGCGCAGCTCGTCGAGCAATGGAAGCCCGATGTCTTCCTCGTCGGGCTCCCCTACAATATCGACGGCTCGGTGAGCGAATTGCTCGGGAGGGCGGAACGGTTCGCGCAGCGCCTGCAGGAGCGATTCGAAAAGCCCTGCTATGGCATGGACGAACGCCTGTCCTCCCGGGAGGCGATCGAGCGCCTCGCCGAAGCGAACACCGCGATGACCGTCAAGAAAACCGCCATCGACCACATCGCCGCCCAGATCATCCTGGAAAACTGGTTCAACGAAATCCGCAGCAAGTCTTCACGGCCGATCGGCTAGGCGGATCACGCCAATCGCTCTCTCAAACAACTGACGACATCTCTTCTTTCGTGGATTACACCGATGATGCCCGGCTTCCCCAGACCATCGTCGACATGGAATACATAGTGATATCGGTATCTCGTTACCAGCAGCTCGGGAAAATCCTCCGAGAATGTTCTTCCGGAAACTTTTCCGACCCCGATAGCTTCGAAAGTCGCTTCCAGCCCATCCCTGTACCTGCAAAAGGCTTCGACACCCCATTTGCTTAACGTGTATCTTGCAATAGTCGGCACCCCTTGAGAGTCGATACGACGCCATCAGTCCTGACTGTCCCGCTCCCGAACGGAGTCGAAGATCTTTGTTGCGGTTCTGTCAGACCACTCGCCGCGTTTCGCTGCCACGATGCGGGGTTGCAAGAAATCCTCAAGCTCGCGCAATGCCGTTTCTTCGCCGTCGGCTGGCAAAACGCGCTCCAAGACGTAGTCTTGCACCGATCTCCCGTGCAACGCCGCTGAGGCTTGCAACTTTTCGTGCTGCTTCCGAGTGATTTCGATCAACAGGCGCATGGCCTGCGAATATAGTCGATAAAGCACCAAAATATCCATCCAGGCAGCCTTTCACAGGCCCAGGGCTGCTGGGTCGCGGGCTTGGGCACGGGCTTGCTGCTCGCAAACCTCTCCGGCGGCAAGCAGTTTGGCCAAGGCCTGGTCGAGCGTCGACATGCCGAGGGCGGCGCCGGACTGGATGCACGAGTAGAGCTGGGCGATGCGGTCCTCCCGAACGAGGTTTCTCACTGCGGCGGTGGCAATCAGTATCTCCCTGGCGGCAACGCGGCCTCCCCCAGGCTTGCGCAGCAGAAGCTGGGCGATCACCGCCTGCAAGGACTCGGACAATTGCGTCCGGACGATCGCCTTCTCGGCTGCGGGGAAAACGTCGATGATGCGATTGACGGTCTTGATCGCCGACGCGGTATGCAAGGTCGCCAACACGAGATGGCCGGTTTCGGCTGCGGTGAGCGCGAGCCTGATCGTTTCCGGGTCGCGCAGCTCTCCGAGCAGGATCACGTCGGGATCTTCGCGCAAGGCGGCGCGCAAGGCCGCTGCGAAGCTGCGGGTATGGCTGCCGGCTTCGCGTTGCGTGAGCAGGCAGCGGCGGCTCGGATGGAGGAACTCGATGGGATCCTCGATCGTCAGCACATGGCCCCGGCGATTGCGATTGATGTGGTCGACCATCGCCGCCAAGGTCGTCGACTTCCCGGATCCGGTAGGCCCGGTGACGACAACGAGTCCGCGCGGAAGTTCGGCGATCCGGGCGATGGTCGCTCCCAGGCCGAGTTCTTGCAGCGACAGCACCTGGGAAGGAATCGCGCGGAACACCGCAGCCGGGCCGTTGCGGCGCAGAAAGGCGTTGAGGCGAAACCGCGCCAAGCCTGGCGCCTCGAAGGCCAAGTCGATCTCCTCCCGGGCAGCGAAACGTTCGCGTTGCGCTCCGTCCAGACATTCGTCGATGCAGGCGAGCAATGCCGATTCGTCCATGGCCGGCAGCTCGGTCGCGCGCAACTCGCCATCGACTCGCAGCCACGGAGGCTCCCCAGCTCCCAGATGCAAGTCGGAGGCTCGCTGTTCGACGGCCAGTTCGAGCAGTTGTCGCAGCTTCATGCTTTCGCTCCTCAGGCAAGGCACTCCCCAGGCAAGGCACATTGACGGACGCAGCGCGTTGCGCAGCAATGGTAGACTTGATCGCGCAAAAGCCCCATGTTTTTCGGCAATTCTCCTTTTTCGGCGCGACCGCTTCATCCTCTCTCATGACCGGTATCCCATGACCGACATCTCATGACCGAAATTGTCGCCAACCTGCATCGCATCCGCGAGCGAATCCGCGCCTGCGAGCACGACGCTCGCCGCCCGGCCGGCTCGGTGAGCCTGCTCGCGGTGAGCAAGGGGCAGCCGCTGGCAAGCCTCAGGCAGGCCTGGGAGCTCGGCGTTCGCGAATTCGGCGAGAGCTATGTGCAGGAGGCCCTCGACAAAATGGCCTTGCTGCCCGACTGCATCTGGCATTTCGTCGGCCCTCTGCAATCGAACAAGACTCGCAGCATCGCCGAACGCTTTGCCTGGGTACACGGCGTCGCGCGAGCGAAAATCGCCTCTCGCTTGCACGACCAGCGGCCAGCGGCCTTGCCGCCGCTCAACGTATGCGTGCAGGTTAATGTGTCCGGCGAGGCGAGCAAGTCGGGGGTCGCCCTCGACGAAGCCGCAGCGCTTTGCCGCCATGTCGCGACGCTGCCCAGGCTGCAGCTTCGCGGGCTGATGGCGATTCCAGCGAAGCTCTCCGACCCGCAAGCCCAACGGCTGGCATTCCGCTCCCTCGCTGGCGAGTTCCAGCGCCTGCGCGAGAGCTTCCCCGGCATCGACACGCTTTCGATGGGGATGAGCGGCGATTTCGAAGCCGCCATCGCCGAAGGCGCGACGATGATCCGCCTGGGCACCGCGATTTTCGGGCCGCGCAGCCCCCGCCCGTGATTATGGGATAGAATGGCCGCTCGTTCGGGACTGGCAGAGGAAGGCTTCGTGGCGGCGCGGAAAATCGGCTTCATCGGTGGCGGCAACATGGCCCGGGCGATCGTGCTCGGCCTGATCGCCAATGGCCATGACCCGAAACGGATTGCGGTCGCCGATACCGACTCTGCCAAGCTGCACGCACTCGCCAGCGAACATGGCATCAACGCCGCCAGCCACGAGCAGATCGGGCGGAGCTGCGAGCTGATCGTGCTCGCGGTGAAGCCCCAGGCGATGACCGAGGCTTGCTCGGCATTGCAGCCGGCCTTGCGCGGTCGCGCACCGGTCGTCATGTCGCTGGCAGCAGGAACGCGGCTGGCACGGCTCGAACATCTGCTCGGCGCCAAACTGCCGCTGGCGCGCTGCATGCCCAACACGCCAGCACTGCTCGGCGCCGGCGCCACCGCCCTGTTCGCCAATCGCCATGTCACCGCCGAACAGAAGCGCGAGCTCGAGAACTTGATGAATTCAGTCGGAATCAGTGCCTGGGTCGAACGCGAAACCGACCTCGATATCGTCACCGCGCTGTCGGGCTCGGGGCCTGCACACTTTTTCCTGTTCATGGAAGCGCTGCGCGACGCAGCCGCCAGGCTCGGGCTTGATCAAGACCTTGCAGAACGGTTCACTTGCCAGACCGCCCTCGGCGCAGCGCGGCTCGCGAGCCGCAGCGAAGCGCCACTGGCCGAGCTGCGCGCCCAGGTGACGTCTCCGGGAGGCACCACGGCGGCTGCGCTCGCGAGCTTCGAGCAAGGCGGCTTGCACGAACTCGTGGACGCAGCGGTCGCCGCAGCCGCAGCGCGGGCCAACGAGCTCGCGATGCTCACCGACGAGGGCCGGCCATGAACCCCTCTCTCGCCACGTTGTTCAGTGCGCTTGCCGGGCTGTACCTGCTCGCGATCGTGCTGCGCTTCCTGCTGCAACTCGCCCAGGCCGATTTCTACAACCCCGTTTCCCAGGCGATCATGCGAGTGACCGACCCGATGGTGCGAATCTTTCGCAGCTTCATCCCCGGCTACCGCAATATCGACTGCGCCACCTTGATCGTCGCCTGCGTCTTCCAGGGAATCGCCATCTATTGCCTGATCCTGATCCATGGCTTCAGCTTCCCCGGAATCGGCTTTCTCGTGACATGGTCGGTGCTTGGCGTGGTCTATCTCATCATCAACGTCTATTGGTGGGCGATCATCGCGACGATCGTCATGTCCTTCGTCATGGCATTTCTCGGCAACGCGAACCCGCATCCGGCAGTCGTGCTCGCCTGGCAATTGACCGAACCGGTGCTGGCGCCGTTCCGCAAGATCCTCCCGCCCATGGCAATGCTCGACTTTTCGCCGATGCTGGCGATCATCCTGATCCATTTCATCCGGATGTTTCTCGATAGCACCTTCGGCGCCAGGCAGGTCGCCCAGGTCGTGATCGGCATCTAGCAGGCCCCGGCGGCAGGCAGCGACCGGGGCGCCCACAATGGCAGCAGGCAGCCATGAACGACAGCAAGACCTCGAGCAGCGTGGGCCTGGTGAGCCCGCAGCGCTTCCGCTTCGATGAGCCGTTGCGCCTGCGCAGTGGCAAGACCCTGCCAGCCTACGAGTTGATGGTTGAGACCTACGGCGAGCTGAATTCTGACCGCTCGAACGCCATCCTCGTCTGCCATGCGCTCAGCGGCGATCACCACGCCGCCGGCTACCACAGCGAAAGCGATCGCAAGTCTGGCTGGTGGGACGCCTGCATCGGCCCTGGCAAGGCCATTGACACCAATCTCTACCACGTCGTCTGCCTGAACAATCTCGGCGGCTGCGGCGGCAGCACTGGCCCGGTTTCGATCAATCCGGCAACGGGCAGGCATTACGGGCCGGACTTCCCGATCATCACTGTGCGCGACTGGGTCAACAGCCAGGTGCGGCTCATGGAGCGGCTCGGAATCGCGCAATGGGCCGCCGTGATCGGCGGCAGCCTTGGCGGAATGCAGGTGCTGCGCTGGGCGATCAGCTACCCGGAACGCCTGCGGCACGCCATCGCCATCGCTGCGGCGCCGAAGCTTTCGGCGCAGAACATCGCCTTCAACGAGGTCGCCCGGCAATCGATCACCAACGACCCCGACTTTCACGAAGGACGCTACCTGGAACGCGGCGTCCATCCCAAGCAGGGCCTGATGCTGGCACGAATGGTCGGGCACATCACGTATCTTTCCGATTCGTCGATGCGCACCAAGTTCGGCAAGGCTTTCGCGAGCCTGCAAGGGCAGCAGGGCAATTTTGGCCGGGACTTGCGCAGCGGCTCGCTCAGCTTCGGCTTCAACATCGATTTCGAAGTCGAAAGCTATCTGCGTTACCAAGGCGAGCAATTTTCGGCAACGTTCGACGCCAACACCTACCTGCTCATGACCAAGGCGCTCGACTACTTCGACCCTTCGGTCGACTATGACGGCGACCTGTCACGGGCTTTCGCCAAGTCGGACTGCCGGTTCCTGCTCATCTCGTTCAGCACCGACTGGCGCTTTCCGCCCGATCGCTCCCGGGAAATCGTCAACCAGTTGCTCAAGGCGGGCAAGCACGTCAGCTACCTGGAAATCGACGCCGACCAGGGCCACGATGCCTTCCTGCTGCCGATTCCGCGTTACGTGAAGGCGCTTTCGGCGTACCTGGGCCATGCCCATCGGGAGCTTTGCCGCGATGCGTCCTGACCAGGAGATCATCCAGCGCTGGATCGAAACGGGCAGCCGGGTGCTCGACCTCGGCTGCGGCGACGGCGCCCTGCTCGCCTGGCTGCAACGCGAGAAAGGCGTCCGCGCG
>RKSA01000052.1 GCA_007571115.1 Gammaproteobacteria bacterium | reverse complement strand
GGCTGTATTTGCTGTCGCCGATGATGGCGTGGCCGGCGGCTTGGCAGTGGACGCGGATCTGGTGCGTGCGGCCGGTTTCGAGATGGACTTCGAGCAGGGTGGCGCCTGGAAGGCGTTCGCGGATTTGGAAGCCGGTCCTGGCGCGCTTGCCGCCGGTGCTGGGGCGAACGAGGCGCTCGCCGGAGCTCGGCTGGTTCTTGCGCAGGGGCAGATCGATCGATGCAAGCGCTTCGGGCCAGGCGCCGTGGACGAGGGCGAGGTAGGTCTTTTCGACCGCGCCAGCGCGCAATTCGGCCTGGAAATGGCGCAGGAAGGCTCCCTGTTTGGCGATGACCAAGCATCCTGAAGTGTCGCGGTCGAGGCGGTGGGCAAGCTCGGCCTCGAGCCATTCGGGGCGGAGCTGGCGCAATGCCTCGATGAGGCCGAGAGCGACTCCGCTGCCGCCGTGGACCGCCATTCCGGCGGGCTTGTTCAGGATCAGCATCGCTTCGTCCTCGAACAGGATGCAGCTCTCCAGCCTCTGCCGCAACTTTTCGCTCGGCGCGAGGATTCGCGCTGGCTGGCTGGCGAAATGCGGCGGGATTCGCACCTGGTCGCCGGGGGAAAGGCGCGTTTCAGGCTTGCAGCGCCCGCGATTGACCCGCACCTCGCCCTTGCGGACGAGGCGATAGATTCTCGACCTGGGCAGAGACTTCAATTCGCGCAGGAGGAAATTGTCGAGCCTTTGCCCAGCGAATCGCTCGGGGACGGCAAGCAGCCGTGCCTTGCCGGTTTCCTTGGTCATGATCGGCGAGCATCGGAGTGATGCGGCGATTGTATCGCATCGGAGCATCGGCGCATGGGCGCATGGGCATCGGGGCTGAGGGGATGTTGTACAATTCCGCCGCTTGGGGAAATCGACTTGTCAGGGCATGGAAAATCTTAGGCAGCAACTGTCGCGCATCGTCGGCAAGGCCTTGCGCGAAGCTTCGGGGCTTGCCGACAGCGAGCCGAACGTGATCACAGCGTCGCGGCCGCAGTTCGGCGACTACCAGGCCAATGGTGTCATGGCGGCCGCAGGCCGGAGCGCGCGCAAGCCGCGGCAGTTGGCCGAGGCGACGGTCGAGGCGATCGGGGAGGCTCAGGAAGGCGATGCGCAGGGAATCATCGCGAGCGCCGCAGTCGCAGGCCCGGGCTTCATCAATCTCCGCCTCAGCGATGCGGCCCTCGTTCGCCACGGCAACGCCGTGCTCGGCGACCCCCAGGCGCTGATCGCCCCTAGGCCGAAGCGGCAGAAAATCGTCGTCGACTATTCCTCGCCGAACCTTGCCAAGGAGATGCACGTTGGGCATTTGCGCGGAACCGTGATCGGCGATTGTCTCGGTCGCGTGTTCGAGCGGCTCGGCCACGAAGTGATCCGGCAAAATCACGTCGGCGACTGGGGCACCCAATTCGGCATGCTGATCGCCTACATGAGCGAGCTCGATGCAAATGCCGAGCTGCTGCAAGCCGAGCTCGAAGACCTGGAAAGCTTTTACAAGGCTGCCAAGGGCAAGTTCGACGCGGACGCCGAATTTGCCGAACGCGCGCGGCAAAGCGTCGTCAGGCTGCAAGGCGGCGATGCGGAGTCTCTCCAAGTCTGGCGGCGCTTCATCGACGAATCGCTTCGTCATTGCCAGGACATTTACCAGTGCCTCGGCGTCGACTTGCAGCTTTCCGATCTCGACGCCGAAAGCCGCTACAACGACGAATTGCCCGGCGTGGTCAGCGAATTGCGCGAGCAGGGCCTGCTGGAGGAATCCGCTGGAGCGCAATGCGTGTTCCTGCCTGAATTCCAGAGCAAGGACGGCGAGGCCTTGCCGGTGATCGTGCAGAAATCCGACGGCGGCTATCTCTATGCGACCACCGATCTTGCCTCGATACGGCTTCGTTCGCGGAACTTCGCCGCCGACCGCTCGCTGTATGTCGTCGATTCTCGGCAGTCGCTGCATTTCGAGCAGGTTTTCGCCGTGGCTCGCGCCGCCGGGTTCGCTTCGGCGCAGCTTTCGCTCGAACACATCGCCCACGGCACGATCATGGGCCAGGATGGCCGGCCGTACAAGACGCGTTCGGGAGACGTGGTAAAGCTCGCCGACTTGCTCGACGAGGCAGTGCAGCGGGCCTTCGCGCTCGTCAGCGAGAAAAATCCCGCTCTTGACGAGGGCGAAAGGCGGAAAATCGCCGCGACGGTCGGCATCGCCGCAGTCAAGTACGCCGAGCTGAGCAAGAACAGGATGAGCGACTATGTGTTCGACTGGCAGACGATGCTGTCCTTCGACGGCAATACCGCACCCTATCTGCTCTATGCCTGCACGCGGATCAAGAGCGTGCTGCGCAAGCACGCAGAGGGTTCGGCTGCTTGCCGCTTGACGCAGCTTGCGAGCGGCGAGGAGCGCTCGCTTCTGCTGAAGATACTGCAACTGCCCGAATTCGTCGAGCTCGTCGCCAGCGAATGCTATCCGAACCTGCTTTGCAACTATCTCTACGAGCTCGCCGGCAGCTTCATGCGCTTTTACGAAAACTGCCCGATCCTCAAGGCCGACGCGCAGGTGAGGGATTCGCGAATCGCCCTGGTGCGGCTCGCCGAGCACGCCTTCGAACAGGGCCTCGCCCTGCTCGGAATCGAAACCCTCGAGCGCATGTAGGCGCCTCGCCCGGTCAGGCGGTCAATTCGAGCAGCAGCTTGTTGAGCCGGCTGGAAAAGCTTGCCGGGTCGGCAAGGCCTCGACCTTCGGCCAGAGCCGCCTGGCCGAACAGGATCGTCACCAGGTCGGAGAAGCGGTCCTCGTCGGCTTCCTGATCGAGCCTTTGCAAGAGGGCGTGTTCTAGATTGACTTCGAAAATCGGCTTCGCCTCGGGAGGCTTCTGGCCTGAAGCTTCCATGATTCTGCGCATTTGCAGCCCCATGTCGTTCTCGTCGACGACGAGGCAGGCAGGCGAATCGGTGAGGCGTCGCGTTGCCCGCACTTCCTTGACCTGCTCGCCGAGACTGGCGCCGATTCGCTTGAGCAAGGGATTGTCGCTGCCGTTGTCATCGTCGCTATCGCTCTCAGCCTTGTCGGGCTCTTCTGCGAGCTTGCCAAGATCGAGCTTGCCCCGCGCGACATCGTGGAAAGGCTTGCCGTCAAACTCGTGCAGGTGGCCCATCAGCCATTCGTCGATGCGGTCGTGCAGCAGCAGCACCTCGATGCCCTTCTGGCGGAAAACTTCCAGGTGCGGGCTGTTGCGCGCGGCTTTCAGCGAATCGCTGACCAGGTAGTAGATCTTTTCCTGGCCCTCTGCCATTTTCGCGACGTAGTCCTCTATGCTGCGGTCTTGCTCGTCGGCGACTGATTCGGTGCTGCTGAACAGGAATAGCGAGGCGATCTTCTCGCGGTTGGCGTAGTCCTCGGCGGGGCCCTCCTTCAATGCCTGGCCGAATTCCTTCCAGAAGCCGGCATAGGCTTCGGCGTCCTTTTTCCTGAAGCGCGTGATCAGGTCGAGCACGCGCTTGGTCAGGGCGGCGCGGACTTTCTCGACCTTGGGGTCGTTTTGCAGCAGCTCCCGGGACACATTGAGCGGGAAGTCGCTGGAATCGAGAATTCCCTTGACGAAACGCAGGTACAGTGGCAGGAACTGCTCGGCCTCGTCCATGATGAAAACGCGCTGCACGTACAGTTTCAGGCCCCTGGCGCCGTCGCGGTTCCACAGGTCGTAGGGGGCGCGCCTGGGAAGGAACAGCAGGCTCGTGTATTCGAGCTTGCCTTCGACGTGGTTGTGGCTCCAGTCGAGGGGGTCTTCGAAGTTGTGGCTGATGTGCTTGTAGAACTCCTGGTACTCCTTTTTCTTGATGTCCCTGCGCGAGCGAGTCCAGAGCGCCTTGCCTTCGTTGACGGGTTCGTAACGCTTTTCGGCCTTGTTCCCGGCCTTGTTTTCCGTGCTGTCGCCGGTATCGGGGACTTCGTCATGGGCCGGCTCTTCCATCAATACCGGGATGGAAACATGGTCGGCATATTTCTTGATGATGGAGCGCAGACGGTAGGCATCGGAAAACTCCTTGGCGCCGTCTTTCAGGTGCAAGGTGATAACGGTGCCCCGCGCGGTTTTTTCCGCCTCGCTGATCGAGTACGATGCCTCGCCTTTCGACTGCCAATGCACGGCTTCGCTCGCTGCGGCGCCTGCCTTGCGAGTCAGCACCTCGACTTCCTTGGCGACGATGAAGGCCGAATAGAAGCCGACGCCGAACTGGCCGATGAGCTGCGAGTCCTTTTGCTGATCGCCGGTCAAGGATTCGAGGAATTCGGCGGTTCCGGAACGGGCGATCGTTCCGAGGTTGCTTACGACCTCGTCGCGGCTCATGCCGATGCCGTTGTCGGCGATGACGATCGTGCTGTTTGTGGAATCGACTTCCACCCGGACTTGCAAGTCCGGCGCCTCGCCGAGCAATTCGGGGTTTGACAGCGCTGCGAAGCGCAGCTTGTCGGCGGCGTCGGAAGCGTTGGAAATGAGCTCTCGCAGGAACACCTCCTTGTTGCTGTACAAGGAGTGGATCATGAGCTGCAGGAGCTGCCGGGCTTCGGTTTCAAAGCCTTTTGTTTCAGTGCCTTTTTTTTCAGTGCCCGTTGTTTCGGCACCCGTTGTTTCAGTGCTTGTTGTTTCGGTATTCGCGGTTTCGGTATTCGCTGTCTCGGCCATGGCTCTCCCTCAAGCTTGCGTGGGCAAAACGGGCCGCGAGGCTCTCGGCCTGCCCACGTAGTGGGGGCTCGGGCGGGAAATTCAAGCCTTCGCTGGCCTCGTCAATCGAGCAGCGAGGGATAGGTCTCGTAGAAGTCGATCGCCTCGGCGCGGCGTTCGGCGATGACATTGTGCCGCTCCTTGCTGGTCTCGATGAAGCGGCGGTAGTCGTTCGCCGATTGCTGGGCCTGTTGATCGCCAGCTTCGGCCGAATCTCTTGCTGCCTGGATCGCGGCGTCGAACTCGTCGATCTCGAACAGCGCTCGGGCGAGGAACAGCAGGGTGTCCGAACGGTCTCTCAGTTCGCCTTTGTCGAGAGCCTCGCGGAAAGCCTCGGCCGACTCCTCGTAGCGGTTCAGCACGTAGTAGAGGTAGCCGAGGGTATCGTGGGACTTGCCGGTATCGTCAAGTTCGGCGGCCCTGACCGCAGGTTGCAGCGCTTCGTCGTATTCGGTGCCAAGCATCGACATTTGCGCCATGGTGGTGTTGTTGTCGAGGTCGTCAGGGATGAGCCCCTTGGCGAAGCCGTCGTCGATGATCTTGCGCCCGCTCAGCGGGATTTCCATGCTCGCGAGGGACTGGCCGAGGTTCAGGTAGCGCGTGTCGTCGTCGAGCAGGCCGCGCAAATAGCTCAGGTTCAGCGATTGCACGCGCTGCTCCTCGCGGTCGAGGCTTGCGTAGATCGCGCTGAGGTTGTGCCAGTCGGTGGGGTCATCGAACTTGACGATCATGCTCTTGGTGAGTTCCAGCGCTTCCTCGAAGCTCTCCAGGGTGAAATAGACGCCGTTGAGATAGGCATAGTCTTCGCGACCGAGCTCCTCGCCATTGCTCAGGCTCAGCTTCATGTAGTCGATCCAGTAATCCCTGGCGGGAATCATGTTGTCGAGCTGGTAGTTCGCGTAGGACAGGCCCTTGAAGACGATCTCGTCCTCCTCGAGGGACAGCTCGCGCCAGGCTTCGTAATTGTCGATGGACTTCTGCCAGTTTTCCTCGGCGGCATACAACTGGCCTAGCGAGCGATGTGTGCGGCGCCGGGTATCCTCGCGCAACTGCTCGATGGTGAGCATCTCCTCGAAGATCCGCAGTGCGCCGTCGAAGTCTTCCATGGCGAGGTAGTAGTTGGTGTAGAAATTGAGCAGGGTCGACTTCTCGAAGTCGTTCATTCGCTCCCAGCGGCGTTCGCGAAGCTCGTCGAGCTCGATCTTGGCCTGGGCCATGTCGGGCTGCTCTTCGGGATCTTCGGGCGCCATGAGTTCCTGGATCTCGCTGATCGCTCGCATCACCTGGGGGCCGAGGGTGTCGGCGGTTCGCGCTTCCGGCGGCGGTCGCGCCTCCTCGCCGGCGAGAGCCAGCCCGCCGGGCTGGGACAGCAGCAACACCAAGCCCGGCAGCAAGGCCAGGGCAAGTCCGAGCATCCGGTTCATCGAGACGACGCGCATCATTGTCAGTCTTCCAGCCGGTAGTGGAAACGGTATTGCTTGCCGTACACCGGCATGGCCTCGCCGTACACAACCTGGGGCTTGTACTTGAAGCGCGCCGCAGCGCGAATCGACGAGCGATCAAAGATGTCCGGCGGCTCGGCATCGACGACGACGATGCTGTTCTCGACGACATTGCCCTGGGCGTCGATGGTGAAACGCACGGTACACCAGCCCTCGATGCCTCGCTGGGCGGCGCGAGCCGGGTATTGCGGAGAGACGATGATCAGCGGCAGGAGATCACCGTCCCCCATGCCATCAAGCTGCCCAGTGTCTGGGCCAGTTCCGCCGGTGGTGACTGTCGGCTTGAAAACCGGTCCGAGGGAATTGCCAACGACAACCGCTTTCCTTTGCGGGGGGGGATCCTCCGTGGCAGGCGGATCGATCGGTTGCGGCGGGACGATTTTCGTCACCAGCTCGGGCTCGAAATGCGGCATCGTCGCATCGACGACCCTGACCACCGCGACCTTTTGCGACACGCGGTCGCCGGTGTCGATCAGGGATTGCATGAAGTAGAACAGCCCCAGGGTGATTCCCACCGCAAGGACCAGCGAAACGAGCCAGCGGAAAATGATCATCGTTCTGTTCCTCCCATGTCTTCCTCAAGCTGTGGCCCTAACCAGCGGCCTTGACGCGCACTCTTGCCATGTTGCCCTGCCGGGTCGATGCTGCGCGATCGCCCCGGCATCATTCGTCTGTCATTCGTCGTCGCTCAGCACGTAGCGGAACACGTATGGCACCCGGGGGACTTCTACGCCCTTGCCATTGATGACCCGGGGCTGGAACTTGAAGCGCGCTGCGGCGCGAACCGACGAGCGGTCGAAGATGTTCGGCGGCTCGGAATCGACGACGACGATGCTGTCCTCGACGACATTGCCGAGAGCATCGACGGTGAAGTTAACGAGGCACCAGCCCTCGATCCCCCGCTGGGCGGCCCGGGTCGGATACTGCGGGGCGATCGCCACGAGGGGCAGATAGTCGCCATCGGTGGTGCTGATCGTCGCGGGGGTCAGGTCGATTCCGCCACCAATATCGACGTCGGTGCGGACGATCGCCAGCGACGGGCCCGAACTGGGATCGAACTCGCGTTCATCGGCCTCGGGCTCGTTTTGCACGATTTCCTCGATCGGCTCGGGCCGTTCGACCTCCTCGATGACGTCGAGCTCGATGTCGGGCATCGTCGCGTCAACGATGCGGATCACGTTGATCGGCTCAGAGAAACGCTCGCCGGTAGCGATCAGGTATTGCATGAAATAGAACAGCCCGCCGGTGATGCAAACCGCCAAGGCGACTGAAACAAGCCATCGGACAACGATCATTTGCTGTGCTCCCAAGTTTGCGTCATGTCTCGGTCGAAAATGAGACGTCCTTGATATTGGCTTCCCGGGCGGCTTCGAGAATTCGCATGACCTGCCCGTTGTTTGCGTTCTGGTCGGCCTGGATGACCACCGCCGAATTGGGGGCGTCGGCAAGGCGCAACTCAAAGCGCGAGCGAATGAAGCGCGGGTCGATCTGGTCGCCGTCGATCCAGATGTCGCCCTGGACTCCCACCGCGATCAGGATCAGGTCGCCGGACTGGCTCAGGCTCGTCGACGCCTCGGGCTTCGTCACGTCGATGCCGGCTTCCTTGATGAACACCGAAGTGACGATGAAGAAGATGAGCAGGATAAACACGACGTCGAGCATCGGCGTCAGATCGATCTCGCCGGCCTCCTGGTTTTCCGCTCTTTTCATTAAGCCCGATTTCATCGGCATTGCTCCTGGTTTTCTGTTCTGCTCTTTTCGGTTTGCTTTTTCGGTTCTGTCCTGTTCAGTTCTGCCTTCTTGGTTCCGCCCTATTCGGCTCCGGCCTTGCTGCCCGGTGCGCGTCTAGTGGCTGAGTGGCAAATGGTCCTCGAGCAGTTCCAGATCCCGGTCAACCCACCCCTTCAGGTAGTTGTAGGCGAAGATTCCTGAAATCGCCCCGACCATTCCCGCCATCGTCGGAATCGTCGCCTTCGACACTCCTCCAGCCATCGACTTGGCGTCGCCCCCTCCGGTCAGCGCCATGACGAAGAACACCTCGATCATTCCTGTCACCGTGCCAATGAGACCGAGCAAAGGGCAAATCGTCACCAATACCTCGATGATCGGCAAGGTCGAGCGAACATCGAGGGAGATCTTCGAGATCATCATCGCGCGGATCTGCCGGGCCGCCCAGGAATTGGTGTCCTGGCGCGAGTTCCACTCGGCGAGGGTGTGCTTCACGTTCTGCCGGTGCGTCGTGTTGAGATGCCATATGCGCTCGAACACCAGCGACCATTTCAGGAACAGCAGAATCGCGATCACGTTGAGCACGGGGCCGCCGCGCTGCATGAACGAGCTGATCGCGTCAACGATGTCGAGAATGAACAGGTACATGATCGTTTCTTCGCCTCGCTTCGGCTAGCTCGCAGCCTTCGCCTTCTGCTCGGCTTTCAGCGCGATCATTCCCGTCGCCTGCTGCTCGAGCACATGGGTGATGCTGTCGGCGCGGCTCTTGACGACGGTATGCATGAAGATCGTCGGAATCGCGACGACGATGCCGAGCACGGTAGTCATCAATGCCTGGGAAATTCCCCCTGCCATGATCGTCGGGTCGCCGGCGCCATAGACGGTAATCATCTGGAACACCTGGATCATTCCCGTCACCGTTCCGAGCAGGCCGCCCAGGGGAGCGATAGTCGCGATCATCTTGATGAGCGTCAACATGCTTTCCAGCGAAGGCGTTTCCTGCAGGATCGCCTCGCCGAGCTTGAGCTCGAGGGTTTCGGTATCGACATCGGGGTTCGATTCGCTGACCAGCAGCACTCGCCCCAGTGGATTGTCCTTGCTAAGTCGCTCGCTGTTGCCCAACTGCCTGCGCACCTTCAGCGAGACGAGGGAAAGGATCAGCAGGCGCAGGAAGGCGATCAGGATTCCGACGATGCCGACAAAAATGATGATGAAACCGATGATCCCGGAATTGTCGCGAACCTGCTCGTAAATCGTGGGGAAGTTGACGAGATTGGCGAATACCTGGCCGCCAACGCCGCCGGTCGGGTCGATTCCGGCCCTGACGAAGCCTTCCCTGGCGTCCTCGAGCTCGCGAGCCATGGCGAGATAGCCCGAGTCGGGCTGCCTCGGCAATACTTGCAAATGGCCGATGTCGCCGATATAGCTCAGGTACTGGCCGTCGGAAATCGAATTGAAGGCGCCGATCCTGGTGACGGTCTGGCTGACCATGTCGCCATTGGGCATGGCGACTTCGCCGGGATACGAGACGACGCGCCCCGACTCGGTCAGTTCCTGGTGCATGAGAAACCAGAAGCGCTCCATCTCGGCGATGTCGAGCTGCTGGATTTCGCTGCCGGCCTTCTCGATGAAGCCTTCGACGACTTCGGAGCGGCCCGGATACTGGGCACTGATGAGCGAGTTCTCGAAAGTGCTGAGGAAATCGCCGGCAACGCCTTGCAAGGTGCCGAACAGCTCGTTGAGGTCGCCGCGGCGATCGCGCAGGATCTCGCGCTTGTCGTTGATCGTGATCTCGTTGCGTTCGAATTCGTTGCTCAGGCGGGTTTGCAGGCGCTCCTGCTCGACGATCCGCTCATTGGTGATTCGCAGGATCTCTTCCTGGCGCTCGGCATTGTCCTCGAATTCCTGGAGCCGCTGGCGATATTCCTCGGACTCGGCGACGCGGTCCTGCTCGACGAGATCGAGCAGCTCGACGAGATCGGCAGGCTGCTGGGCAGCGAGCTGGGCCGAGGCTCCAAGCAGAGCGCCTGTGGCGAGAACGGTTCCCAAATGATTGATGAAAGCTTTCATTGTGCAACCTCCTCCTCCGGCGCCAGAACAGGCAGTTCGATGATTCGCGGCGCATCGAGCTGCGACGCGACCCGGATCGCGCTTTGCACCGGAGTGCGGTATTGCCCGGGGGGCAGTTCGACCCACTCCCTGGCGCGATTGTCCCAGGCCCGGGTTTCCTGCCGGTCGGTGGTCTGGTAGATCAGGGCGACGCGACCGATTCGCAGGATGTTGACGTCCCGGGGGGCGCCATCGATGTCGATCGTGTCGGGGTAGGTCTCGATCGTCCTTCCGTAGGAAGTTTCGGCCTGGTACATGACGAGCACCTGGCGGAACTTCTCGGCGATCGACACATCGGGATTGTCGATGGCGTCACGCGCGAACTGGATGCGGTTGCGCCGCTCCTCGACGAGGAAGGGATAGTCGCCGCCAATGAACTCCTCGAGGGCGACGAGCATCTTCTCCATGAGCAGGGGAATGTTGCGCGTGACCTCTTCCACGGAAGCGATCGACTCGTCGAGGGTCGCGATGTTCTCCTCCTGGATCGAGATCGACCTGCGATAGCCGGCGTTGAGAACGAGCAGCGACTCGAGCGAGTCGTTGGCCCGCTTGAACTGCTCGAAGCTCGAACCCGCCGAATCCGCGAGCCGGACAAGCTGCTGCTGCACCTCGGCCGATTCGCGATACTTCTCTCCAAGAGCGCTCATCGCCCGATCAATCATGCTGCTGTCGACCAGGATTTCAGGTTCGGGCCGCTCTTGTGGCGGCGCCTCCTGGGTTTCCTGGGCCTCCTGCGCCTGGGCGAGCCCCGCAAGGCCCGCCAGCAGCAACGCAACGATGACATTGCCGATAGTACGATTTTTCATGTGCTTTCCTGAGTTGTCGTCCATTGGTGGAAGAAGATCTGCGTCCTCATGACCGAGAGCCTAACACAAGTTTGCGAAGGTGTTGAAGCCCATGTCTGCTCACGACCGCTCGCGGGGCGTGGCGGACTGCCAGCCCGTTGCCCGGGCGAGTGCCGAGCCGATATCGGCGAGGCTGCGTACCGTCGTCACTCCGGCGGCTTCGAGGGCGGTGAATTTCTCCGCTGCGGTTCCCTTGCCGCCAGCGATGATCGCTCCGGCGTGCCCCATGCGTTTCCCCGGCGGCGCGGCGACTCCGGCGATGTACGCGACCACGGGCTTGCTGACGTGCCCGGCGATGAAGGCTGCGGCCTCTTCCTCGGCGCTGCCGCCGATCTCGCCGATCATGACGATCGCCTCGGTGGCCGGATCCTGCTCGAACAGTTGCAGGATGTCGACAAAGCTCGAGCCGGGAATCGGGTCGCCGCCGATTCCAACGCAGGAGGACTGGCCAAAGCCGTGGTCGGTCGTCTGCTGCACGGCTTCGTAGGTCAGGGTTCCCGAGCGCGACACGATCCCGACCTTGCCCGGCAGGTGGATATCGCCGGGCATGATGCCGATCTTGCATTGGCCCGGAGTGATGACGCCGGGGCAGTTGGGGCCGATCAGGCGAACTCCAGCCGCATCGCAGCGAGCCTTGGCGAGCAGCATGTCGAGGGTGGGCACGCCTTCGGTGATGCAGACGATCAGCGGCAGGCCGGCGTCGACAGCCTCGAGGATCGAATCGAGGCAGAACCGCGCCGGAACGAAAATCGAGCTCGCGTTGGCGCCCGTTGCGGCGACGGCCTCGCGGACCGTGTTGAAAACCGGAACGCCGAGCTCGCTCTGCCCTCCCTTGCCCGGAGTCACTCCGCCGACGACCTGGGTTCCGTAGGCGATCGCCTGCCCGGTGTGAAAGCTTCCCTGGGCGCCGGTGATCCCCTGGCAGATAAGCTTGGTTGCAGCGCCGACGAGGATGCTCATGGCGCCTCTCCGGCGACCGCGACGACCTTGCTCGCTGCGTCCTGCAAGCTGTCAGCGGCAAAGATGTCGAGGCCGCTTGCGGCGAGCTTGCCCCGGCCCTTGTCAGCATTGTTGCCTTCGAGGCGGACCACCACCGGAACGCTGACTCCGACTTCGCGAACCGCCTCGATGATTCCTTCGGCGATCAGGTCGCAACGGACGATGCCGCCAAAGATGTTCACGAGCACGGCGCGAACGCCTTGCTCGGCGAGGATGATCTTGAATGCCTCGGCGACTCGCTCGGCGGTGGCGCTGCCTCCGACGTCGAGGAAATTGGCAGGGCTGCCGCCGTGCAATTGCACGATGTCCATGGTCGCCATGGCCAGGCCAGCGCCATTGACCATGCAGCCGATATTGCCGTCGAGAGCGACATAGCTAAGCTGCCAGCGAGCCGCGAGCGCCTCGCGCTCGTCGTCCTGGGAAGGGTCGTGCAGCTCGCGCAGCTTTGCTTGCCGATACAAGGCGTTGCCATCGACATTGATCTTCGCGTCGAGGCAGCTCAGCTCGCCTTGCCGGGTCAGCACGAGGGGATTGACTTCGACCAGCGACAGGTCAAGCTCCTGAAAAAGCCTGGCCAGGGAGAGGAAGACCCCAGCGAAATCGTTGGCCTGCCCGGCTTCGAGACCGAGGGCGAAAGCGAGCTCGCGCCCCTGGAAGGCCTGGGCGCCGGTGAGCGGGTCGGTTCTGGCGCGAAGGATCTTTTCCGGGGTTTGCTGCGCCAGCTGCTCGATATCGACCCCGCCTTCGGTGGAGGCCATGAAAACGATTCGTTGCGAGGAACGGTCGATCACCGCGCCAAGATAAAACTCACTGGTGATATCGACGCATCGCTCGACGAGAATCCGCTGCACGGGCTGGCCGTTGCCGCCGGTCTGCGCGGTAACGAGGCGGCGACCGAGCCAGTGCTCGGCGAACTGCCGGGCTACCACGGCATCCTTGACGATCTTGACTCCGCCGGCCTTGCCGCGACCTCCGGCGTGGACCTGCACCTTGACCGCCCAGCGCGAACCGCCGAGCCGCCCGGTGGCGGCTGCTGCTGCGGCAGCCGAATCGACCGTGAGCGATGGTGCAACCGGCAGGCCGTACTCGGCGAACAGTTGCTTGGCCTGGTATTCGTGCAGATTCATCGGGAAATTCCTTTTCGCCTGGCGCTGCATAGCGTCAACGCGGCTTGCGGTTCGCCTTGTGAATCGCGTGGCCGCGCGCCGCAAGCGCCGCCTCGTGTACGACTTCGGACAGTGCCGGGTGCGAGAACATCGTCAATGCCAGGTCTTCGGCGCTGGCGGCAAATTCCATGGCGATGACGATCTGCTGCAGCAGGTCGGCCGCGCTGGCGCCGATGATCTGGCAGCCGGCGATGCGGTCGGTCGCCTTTTCCACGACGAGCTTGACCAGGCCTTCGCTATCGTGAGCCGCCAAGGCCCTGCCGCTGGCGGCAAAGGGAAAGCTTCCCGTGACGCATTCGACTCCTTCCTGGCGCAGTTGCTCTTCGGTCTTGCCGACCCAGGCGATTTCCGGATGCGTGTAGATGACGAAGGGGACGAGCTCGTAGTTGACCTGGGTCTTCTTGCCCGCGAGGCGTTCTGCAACCATCACGCCCTCCTCCATGCCCTTATGCGCGAGCATGGGGCCTCGAACCAGGTCTCCCACGGCGTAGACTCCTGGCAGCTTGGTCGCGCAGAACTCGTCGACCTCGACGAACCCCCGCGAATCGATAGCGAGCCCTGCGCCAGGATCCGCGAGCCCCTTGCTGACAGATCGGCGACCCACGGCAACGATGAGCCTGTCGAAAGCGGCCTGCTGCGTTCCGGCCGAATCCTCGAAAGTCACGCTGACGGGATTCTTGCCCCTCTTGCTGCACTTGCTTGCCGTGACCTTGGCGCCGAGCTTGATGTCGAGGCCTTGCCGCCCCATGATCTTGAGCGCTTCCCTGGCGATTTGCCGGTCGAGGGCGGGAAGGAAGTCGTCGAGGGCTTCGAGGATCGTCACCTCGCTGCCAAGCCGTGCCCAGACGCTGCCGAGCTCGAGGCCGATCACGCCGGCGCCGATGATTCCGAGCCGCTTGGGAACCGCGTCGAATTGCAGCGCTCCGGTCGAGTCGACGATCAGTTGCTGATCGACCGGCGCCGGCGCGATCGTCATGGGTTCCGAGCCGGTCGCAAGGATCACGTGCTTCGCGGCGAGTTCCCCGGTTTCGCCTGCGCCATCGACGACCCGCACCCGGTCCGGCGCGAGCAGGCTTCCCTTGCCGCTGATCGCGGTGACGCCATTGCTGCGGAACAGCCCTGCGACTCCCTGGGTCAATTGTCCGACGACCTGATCCTTGCGCGACATCATCGCGGCGACGTCGATCGACGGCCCGCCCGATGCATTGCCGTGGCGGATGCCGTGGCTGGCGAAATGCTCGCGCAGCTCGTGAAACTTGTGCGAGCTATCGAGCAAGGCCTTCGACGGAATGCAGCCGACGTTGAGGCAGGTGCCGCCAAGAAGCGGCTTGCCCGAAGCCGAGCCTGACTGCTCGATGCAGGCAGTGCTGAAGCCCAACTGGGCGCAGCGGATCGCCGCCACATAGCCTGCCGGACCCGAGCCGATCACGATCACGTCAAAGCTTTTCGGCTGTTTTCCGGCCTGTTTTCCGGACATTGCAATTTCTCCCTGACAGCGTTTCGCTTGGCGGCGCTCAGATTTCCAGCACGAGCCGGGTCGGATCCTCGAGCAGTTCCTTGATCGTGACGAGGAATTGCACCGCCTCCTTGCCGTCGATCAGGCGATGGTCGTAGGACAGCGCCAGATACATCATCGGCAGGATACAGACTTCCCCATCGACCGCCATCGGCCGCTGCTGGATCTTGTGGACGCCGAGGATTGCGGTTTGCGGCGGATTGAGGATCGGCGTCGAAAGCAGCGAGCCGAACACCCCACCGTTGGAAATCGTGAACGTTCCTCCGGCGAGTTCCTCGATCGCGAGTTTCCCCGAGCGGGCCTTCTCGCCGAATTCGAGAATCTGCCGCTCGATCTGGGCAAAACCCATGTTGTCAGCGTCGCGCAAGACTGGAACGACGAGGCCCCGGGGCGAAGACACCGCGACGCCGATGTCCTGGTAGCCATGATAGACGATGTCGTCGCCGTCGATCGATGCATTCACCGCAGGAAAGCGCTTCAGCGCCTCGATCGAGGCACGGACGAAGAACGACATGTAGCCGAGCCTGACTCCGTCATGGGTCTGCTCGAAACGTTGCTGGTGGCGCTTGCGAATGTCGACGATGGGCTGCATGTTGACTTCGTTGAAGGTGGTCAGCATCGCCGTCGAATTGCTCGCTTCGAGCAGGCGCTGGGCGATTCGGGCGCGAAGCCTGCTCATGGGCACGCGCTGCTCCCTACGGCTCTCGCTCGCCTGGGGCGCCGGCTCGGGCACCGGGGCGCTTTCCGCAGCCGGCAATTGCTCGATGGCTGCTTCGACGTCCTTGCGCGTGATTCGCCCTCCCTTGCCGGTGCCGCTGATCGCTGCGGGGTCGAGATCGTGCTCCTGCAGCAGCCGGCGCACTGCGGGTCCTGCCAGCGCTGCGTCGCTGGCGGGTGCAGCCGCTGACGGCGAATCCCCGGAATCGCCCGCTGCTGCGGGTGCGGCATCCTCGCTCGGCTCGATCCGCCCGATCAGTTCGTTGCTGATGATCGTGTCGCCGGCGTGCTTGCAAATTTCCTTGAGGATTCCATTGCTTGGCGCGACAACTTCAATCACCACCTTGTCTGTTTCGATATCTGCCAATGGTTCGTCACGAGTCACCGCATCCCCGGCTTTCCTGTGCCAGACGGCGATGGTCCCGTCAGGAACCGACTCGGGCAGGCTCGGCGCTTTCAATTCGATCATGATCCTTGCTTCCGTTTCGTTTCGCTTTGCGTGGCGGTTGCGGCTTGCTCAAGGCCGAGCGCGTCACGCAGGAACTGGTCCTGTTGTTGCAAATGCAGCGCCAGATAGCCGGCAGCGGCAGCGGCCGACGCAGCCCGCCCGGCATACTCGAGCCAGATTTCCGGATGCTGCTCGCCGATCGCCTTGCGCATGTGGTGCTGGCTCGAATACCAGGCGCCCTGGTTCATCGGCTCTTCCTGGCACCAGGTCACTGATCGCACCTCAGGGTAGCGAGCGATGCAACGGCGGAAATCCTCGTGGGGAAACGGGTAGAGCTGTTCGAGCCGGACGATGGCGGTATCGGCAATCCCATGGCTGCGGCGCATTTCATCAAGATCGTAGTATACCTTGCCAGCGCAGATCACGAGCTTGCGCACCGCCTCGGGGGATGGAGCTGACGGATCGTCGAGCACGACCTGGAAAGTGCCGTTGGCGAGCTCTTCGAGGCTGCTTGCACATTCCTTCCTGCGCAGCAGGCTTTTTGGCGACATGACGATGAGGGGCTTGCGCAGCGGGCAGAGCACCTGCTTGCGCAGCATGTGGAACACCTGGGCCGAGTTGGTCGGCAGGCAGACCTGGATATTGTGCTCGGCACAAAGCTGCAGGAAGCGTTCGAGCCGTGCCGAGGAATGTTCCGGCCCCTGCCCTTCGTAGCCGTGGGGGAGCAGCATCGTCAACCCGCAAAGCCGCTGCCACTTGTGCTCGCCGCTGGTGATGAACTGGTCGATCACGACTTGGGCGGAATTGGCAAAATCGCCGAATTGCGCTTCCCAGACGACCAGGGCGTTGGGCGTGGTCGTCGCGTAGCCGTACTCGAAGGCGAGCACCGCCTCCTCGGAGAGCAGCGAATCGTAGATCGTGAACGAGCCCTGGTCCTTGGCGAGCTGCTGCAAGGGAACGTGCTCGGCACCGGTCTGCTGGTCGTGCAGCACCGCATGGCGATGGGCGAAAGTGCCGCGACCGCAGTCCTGGCCGGTGATGCGGACCTTGTTGCCGCTGACGAGAATGCTCGCATAGGCGAGGGATTCGGCAAAGCCCCAGTCGGCGGGAATCTCGCCTTCGGCCATTCGCCGCCTCTCGGCCATCAGTTTCGTCACCTGGCGATGAAGCTGAAAGTCCGAAGGCACGGCAGCAAGCTTGCGCGCCAGGGCACGAAGGTTCTCCAGGGGCATCGAGGTCTGGTAGTGGGGACTCCAGTCGTGACCGAGATAGGGGCTCCAGTCGACGAACAGTTCCACCGAGGGCTCGTTGACGAGGCTCTTGACGACGTGCTCGCCGGTATCGAGGGCGGCGCGATAGCTCGTGCCCAGTTCTTCGGCATCGGCAGCGGAGACGACATCCTGCCTGGCGAGCTGCTCGGCATACAGCGCCCGGGTCGTCTTGTGCGAACGGATTTTCTCGTAGGCGAGGGGCTGGGTGATCGCTGGCTCGTCGGTCTCGTTGTGGCCCTTGCGCCGGTAGCAGACCAGGTCGATGACGACGTCCTTCTTGAACTGGTAGCGGAAATCGAGCGCCAGCCGCGTGACGAACAGCACGGCTTCGGGGTCGTCGGCATTGACGTGGAAAATCGGCGCCTGCACCATTTTCGCAACATCGGTGCAGTATTCGGTCGAGCGCGCGTCGTCCTGGCGGCTCGTGGTGAAGCCGATCTGGTTGTTGATGATGATGTGGACGGTGCCTCCGGTGGCAAAGGCCCGGGTACGCGACATCTGGAAGGTCTCCATGGCCACTCCCTGCCCGGCAAAGGCTGCGTCGCCGTGGACGATCACCGGCAATACCAGGTCGCCTTGCCGGTCTCCCCGCCGCGACTGCCTCGCGCGGACCGAGCCCTCGACGACGGGAGCGACGATTTCCAGGTGCGAGGGGTTGAACACCAGCGCCATGTGGACTTCGCCGCCGGAGGTCATGATGTTCGAGGAAAAGCCCTGGTGGTACTTGACGTCCCCCGAGCTTTGATAGACCGCCTTGCCTTCGAACTCGTCGAACAGCTCGGAAGGGTTCTTGCCGAGGATGTTGACGAGCACGTTGAGGCGGCCGCGATGCGCCATGCCGAGCACGACTTCCTTGACTCCATAGCCGCCGGCGCGCTGCACGACCTCGTCGAGCAAGGGGATCAGGCTTTCGCCGCCTTCGAGGCCGAAGCGCTTGGTTCCCGGGTACTTGCCGTCGAGGTGCTTTTCCAGGCCTTCGGCTGCTGCGAGGCGTTCGAGCAGATGTTTCTTTTCCTCGTTGCTGAAGCGCAGATAGCCTTCCTGGCTTTCGATTTCCTGCTGAATCCACTGTTTTTCGGCGAGTTTGACGATATGCATGTATTCGTAGCCGATCGAGCCGCAGTAGATTCGCTCGAGGGTGTCGATGAGACCTCGCAGGCTGTCCCGGGGCTTGCTGATGAACAGGCCTCCGGTCTGGAAAATCGTCGAATGGTCGATCGGCGACAGGTCGTGGAACTCGATTTCGAGGTCGGCGACCCGCTCCCTGCGCATCAGTCCGAGCGGATCGAGGGAGGCTTTCTGGTGGCCGCGCTCGCGGTAGGAGCTAATCAGCTCGAGTACGCTGACCTGCTTTCCCTCGTGTTCGGAATTGACCACCGCGTCGTTGCTGAGCACGGGAACGTAGCGGCTGGTCTTGCCGAGTTCGCGGAAATCGTCGCGAACCCGGGAATGGGAAACCTCGCTGGCGCTCGCATCAGCGTGAGCCGATGGCAGCGAGGCGAAGAAATCGCGCCATTGCTCGGGAACCGAGGCGGGGTCAGCGAGATAGCTTTCGTAGAGGCCATCGACGTACTCGGCGCTGCCTCCCGACAGGTGGCCGGTTCGCCAAAGCGTTTCCATCGCGCTTTCCATGAGGTTGGGCTGCATGGTCAATGTTCCGCTATCAGGCGATTCCGGCTTCGCTGGCTTCCATTTCACGTTCCCGTATTTTCACGTTCTCGTGTTCTCACGTTCCTTCCTGCACGAGCATCGTTCTGATCTTGCCGATCGCCTGGGTCGGATTGAGCCCTTTCGGGCAGGCCGACACGCAATTCATGATTCCCCGGCAGCGGAACACGCTGAACGGGTCGTCGAGCTCGGCGAGGCGCTCCCGGGTCGCGGTGTCGCGGCTATCGGCGAGGAAGCGGTAGGCCTGCAATAGTCCGGCGGGGCCGATGAACTTGTCTGGGTTCCACCAGAACGACGGGCAGCTCGTGCTGCAACACGCGCAAAGAATGCACTCGTAGAGCCCGTCGAGCTGCTCGCGCTGCTCGGGGCTTTGCAGGCGCTCGATCGCCGGGGGCGGTTCGTCGTTGATAAGGTACGGCTTGACCTTTTCGAACTGCCGGTAGAATTGCGTCATGTCGACGACGAGGTCGCGAATCACCGGCAGGCCGGGCAGCGGCCGCAGCACCAGCTTTTTCCCCTTGCCGAGAGCCTTCGACAAGGGAGTGATGCAGGCAAGGGCATTGAAGCCATTGATGTTCATGCCGTCGGAGCCGCACACGCCTTCACGGCACGAACGCCGGTACGTGATCGACGGATCCTTGGCCTTGGCGAGCTCGAGCACGTCGAGCACCATCAGGTCGCGATCAGCAGGCACCTCGACTTCGATATCCCGCATCGCCGGCTTGTCGTCGCACTCCGGGTTGTAACGATAAATGCTGACTAGCATGACTGTATCACCTCACGAAACCCCAACACCTGCCCCCTTCCATGGAACTTCGAGCAGCCCCAGCATCACTCCCCCCTTGAGGGGGAGTCGGCAAGGCAAGGGCGTCAGCCCGCAGGTGCGCCGGTGGGGGGTAGCGCCGGCACGGCGCCAGTGGCCAAGTCGCATCGGCTGCGCCTTTTGCTGGAGATCCGATGGGTTGTGCAGGCATCCCCTGGCGCAACTGCATCGACTTCGACAAACCCCAGCCTTGCCATCCACGGCAAGTCGTTCGCCCCTCGGGAAGCTACGCTTCCCGCCGGCTTCGCCGGCCGGGGCTCCCCCCACCGCATCGAGCTGCGCCTGACGGCTTGCTCTCTGCGACTCCCCCTCAAGGGGGGAGTGAGGTTGAGGCTTCGTGCGGGGCTGTTCGAGTCTACGTAAATGCATCATGTGCTCTGCTTTGCTAGTACGTTCGCGCCTGGGGCGCGAAAGCCTCCATCGTCTGGGGCTGGAAGTTGACTTGGCGCTTGCCGGTTTCCCTGCGCCCGGGAAAATACAGCGAATGGCAAAGCCAGTTCGCGTCGTCGCGTTCGCGGTAGTCTTCCCGGGCGTGGGCGCCGCGGCTTTCGTTGCGCGCTTCGGCGGCGATCGCCGTAGCCTCGGCGACGGCAAACAGATTGCCCAGTTCCAGCGCCTCGATCCGCGCGGTGTTGAAGGCGGCGCTCTTGTCCTCGAGCCAGAGCGAATCGATGCGCGGCCCAAGTTCGGCGAGCCTGGCGATTCCCTCGCGCATGAATTCGCCGGTGCGGAACACGCCGAAATGCAATTGCATGATGTTCTGCAGTTCGGCACGCAATGCGGAAGTGCTCTCGCCCGAGCGCGATTCGTCGAGCCGCCGCAGCCGCTCGAGGCTCTTCTCGACGTCCCCGGTTGCGGCCTTGCGTATTTGCAGGCCCTGTTGCAGCAGCTCCTCGATCTTCTTGCCGGCGGCCCTGCCGAACACGACGAGGTCGAGCAGGCTGTTGCCGCCGAGGCGGTTGGCGCCGTGAACCGAAACGCAGGCCGCCTCCCCCGCAGCGAACAGCCCCGGAATCGGCTCGTCGGCGCCGCTCGCATCGATTTGCAGCGCCTGACCGTGGACCGTGGTCGGAATGCCTCCCATCATGTAGTGGCAAGTTGGCACGACGGGGATCGGCTCGCGAACCGGGTCGACGTGGGCGAAGGTTCGCGACAGCTCGAGAATTCCCGGCAGCTTGGCATTGAGCACCTCGGCGCCGAGATGATCGAGCTTGAGCATGACATGATCGCCCTGCTCGCCGCAGCCGCGGCCTTCGAGCACCTCGAGCACCATGGCCCGCGCGACCACGTCGCGACCGGCAAGATCCTTGGCGTTGGGCGCATAGCGTTCCATGAAGCGTTCGCCGTCGCGGTTGACGAGATAGCCGCCTTCGCCCCGGCAGCCTTCGGTGACCAGGGTTCCGGCGCCATGGATCCCGGTCGGATGGAACTGCCACATTTCCATGTCCTGGGCAGGAAAGCCGGCTCGCAGGCACATGCCGACTCCATCGCCGGTATTGATGAGGGCATTGGTCGTCGATGCGTAGATCCGCCCTGCCCCGCCCGTGGCGAGCACCGTCGCTGCGGCCTCGACGTGGCAGACTTCGCCGTCCTCGATGTTGATCGCGCTGACCCCGGTGACCGCGCCATCCTGGTTGGTGACGAGATCGACGACATACCATTCGTGGAGGAACACCGTGCCGCTTTTCAAATTGCCCTGGTAGAGCGCGTGCAACAGCGCGTGGCCGGTGCGATCGGCCGCAGCGCAGGTCCGCGCTGCCTGGCCGCCCTTGCCGAAATTCTTCGACTGGCCGCCAAAAGGGCGCTGGTAGATTCGGCCATTGGCGGTGCGGGAAAACGGCAGCCCCATGTGCTCGAGCTCGTAAACGGTCTGCGGGCCTTCCTTGCACATGTACTCGATGGCATCCTGGTCGCCGATGTAGTCGGAACCCTTGACCGTGTCGTACATGTGCCAGCGCCAGTCGTCTTCCGCGTCGGCGCTGCCGATGGCGCAGGTGATCCCGCCCTGGGCGGAAACGGTATGCGAGCGGGTCGGGAACACCTTCGACAGCACTGCGGTGCGAAAGCCCGACTGCGCAAGCTGCAAGGCGGCCCGCATTCCGGCGCCACCGCCACCGACGATGATCGCGTCAAAGGTGATGCTGCGCAATGCGCTCATGCCCCGCCCCAGAAGATTTGCGCTCCCCAGAGCAGATAGACCGCAGTGAGCAGGGCGCAGGCAAGCTGCACCGAAAGCCGCAGCAAGGTCGCCCACCTGCCGAGATGCGCCTCGTTGAGATAGTCGGTGCTGACAGTCCAGATTCCGACCCAGGCGTGGGCACAAAGCGAAAGCAAGGCGAGCAGGCTGAAGATGCGCATCGCCGGCGAGTCGAACAGCGCCCGCCAGTGTGCGTGATCGAACTCGGGCATCAGCAGCGCACTGCCAAGCACGCACAGGGTCCAGGCGAGCACGATCAGGGCGCTGAGGCGTTGCACCAGCCAGTCGAACAGGCCCGAGCGACCAAGGCTGGTCGCATTGGTCACCATATCCACAGCCCCGCGAGAATCGCGCCGGCCGCAGCAAGCAGCGCGACGATGATCGCGCCGTTCCTGCCAGCGCGCCAGGACTCGCCGATGCCGACATCCATGAGCAGATGCCTGCACCCCGCGATGAGGTGGCAAAGCAAGGCCGTGACGACCAGCCAGATCGCGGCTTTTGCCCACGGAGAGCCGAGCCAGGCCGCTGCGCGCTCGAAACCCGCCTCGGAAGCGAGCGATAGATCGAGCAGCCAGAGCAGCAGGGCCGTCGCCAAAAACAGCACGACTCCCGAGATGCGATGGCTGATCGAAACGAGCGCGGTCACGGGCCAGCGCATGCTGAACACGTTCAGGTTGGTCGGTCTGGCGCTTTTCGCTTTCACTGGCAGAGCTGTCTCCAAGGCCAGCGAAAGTATATTCGCAGCAAGGCCCCATGACAAACGAGGGCCGCAATTTGACAAGAGCGGGGTCTGTTCCTAGTATGGCCGTCGCTGCGGGTTTGGCAGTCGTGCAGTCGCGGGGGAATCGGGCCTCGTCATGCAAGCCCTGCCTTGATGGCATGGTTCTGAGAGGAGGAGTCGATGACCAGGAAAACAGCGCGATTGACGATTGACGGCGAGCCCGGGACGGTCGAGCTGCCCATTCACGAAAGCAGTGCCGGCCCCAGCGTGATCGACGTTCGCGGCCTGAGCGAGCAAGGCATTTTCACCTACGACCCCGGATTCATGTCCACTGCGGCCTGCGATTCGGACATCACCTTCATCAACGGCGACGATGGCGTGCTGCTGCACCGGGGCTATCCCATCGAGCAGCTCGCCGAGCATTCAAGCTTCCTCGAAACCTGCTACCTGCTGCTGCACGGCGAACTGCCCGAGGCCGGAGAAAAGCTCGAATTCGAGAACAACATCCGCTACCACACCATGGTCGATCAGCAGATCCACCAGTTTTTCCGAGGCTTCCCGCGCAGTTCCCATCCGATGTCGATGCTCGTCAGCGTGGCCGGCGCCCTGTCGGCCTTCTACCATCACAGCCTCGACATCTCGGACCCGGAGCATCGCATGCTGGTGGCGCAGCGAATCATCGCCAAGATGCCGACCCTCGCAGCGATGTGCTACAAGCACGGCGTCGGCCAGCCTTTCATGTATCCGCGCAACTCGCTGGGGTTTGCGGAAAACTTCCTGCACATGCTGTTCGGCACTCCCTGCGAGGAGCAGGATATCAACCCGGTGCTCGCCCGGGCCATGGATCTGATCTTCCTCCTGCACGCAGACCACGAGCAGAACGCCTCGACCTCGACGGTGCGGCTCGCCGGCTCGACGGGCGCCAACCCCTTCTCGTGCATCGCTGCGGGAATCGCAGCGCTGTGGGGGCCGGCCCACGGTGGCGCCAACGAGGCGGTGCTGAAAATGCTCTTCGAAATCGGCTCGGAGAGTCGCATCGACGAGTTCATCCGCCGCGCCAAGGATCCCGACGACCCGTACCGGCTGATGGGATTCGGCCACCGCGTGTACAAGAATTTCGACCCTCGCGCGACGGTCATGCGCGAAGCCTGCGACCGGGTGCTCGAGGAAGTCGGCGCGGCCGCCGATGGTGCGCTGTTCCGCATCGCCAGGCGGCTCGAACAGATCGCCCTGGAGGACGACTACTTCGTCGAGCGCAAGCTCTACCCCAATGTCGATTTCTATTCCGGAATCATCCTGCGAGCGCTTGGCATCCCAACGAGCATGTTCACCGTGATCTTCGCCACCGGCCGCACGCCGGGCTGGATGGCGCACTGGAACGAGATGCTCAGCGGCGCCTACAAGATCGGCCGGCCGCGGCAACTCTATCGGGGACCGGTCAAGAGGGATTACCCGGTGGGGCGTTTCGCTGGAAATTCGGCGTGAATCGTTGCAGTCGATCACGCCATGCGCTGGAAACCGGCCGGACAAGGCCGACTCGCCGACTGGTGGAGCCTACCGGGATCGAACCGGTGACCTCAACGCTGCCAGCGTTGCGCTCTCCCATCTGAGCTAAGGCCCCATCGCAGGCGAACGGCGATTCTAGGTTCGGCCTCCCGCGCTGTCAAACGCAAATCGTTTTTCGTGGAAGATATTCCGGGCTTTGAAGGGGGCGCTCCCCCGCTTGGCCCCTCACGCTGTCAAGCGCGGATTCGCGTCAGGGATTGAGCACGCCGTGGGGAACGTGGCCGGTGGCGACGAGGTCGCTCGCCGAATCGCAGTATTCGCGGTGATCGTCGAAATAGATGTCGGCCTCGAAGGCCTGCAGGAACGGCGCCTTGGTCATTCCGCCGAGAAACAGCGATTCGTCGATGCGGATGTTCCAGGCGCGCAAAGTGCGCACGACCCGCTCGTGGGCCGGCGCCGAGCGCGCCGTGATGAGGCAGGTGCTGATCGGCGCCTCGCCATCGGCAAAAGCCATCTGGATCTGCTGCAAGGCCGCCAGAAACGGCTTGAAGGGGCCTCCTTCGAGGGGCTGCCGCGCTGATTTGCGCTCCTTTCTGGCGAAACTCTCGAGCCCCTCTTCCTGGTAGATCTTTTCCGCAGCGTCGGAAAACAGCACGGCGTCGCCGTCGAAGGCGATCTTCAGATGGTCGTCAGCCTTCTTGCTGTGCCGGGCCGGCATGATCGTCGCTGCGGCGACGCCAAGCTCGAGGGCCTGGCGGACGTCGGCGCCGTCGAGGGAAAGAAACAACTGGCTGCCGAAAGCGGGAATGTAGCGATACGGGCTATTGCCGCTGCAGAAGGCGGCGCGGCTGATCGACAACTGGTAGTGCTGGATCGAGTGAAAGATTCGCAGACCCGTGTCGGCGCTGTTGCGCGACAGCAGGATGACCTCGACGGCCGGCTTTTCCAGCACGTCGTTGAGCTTGAGCAGCTTGTTGACGAGGTTGAAAGCGACCCCGGGCTTCAGGGGCTCGTTCTCTTCGGCGATCTGGTGCTCCCGGTACGCAGCGAGGCCCTGCTCCTCGAAGATGCGGTGGCTGTCGGCAAGGTCGAACAGCGCCCGGGAAGAAATCGCCACGACGAGGCGGCTCGATTGCTTCTCGATCTTTCGGCCGGCCTCTCTGCCGATCCCTCTATCAGTCTCTCTACCAGTCTTTCCGCCGGCCTCTCTATCGGCCTTCCGGGCGACGGTTCCGCAGGCCGTTGCATCGGTCTCCTTGCTCACCGTTTTGTCGGTGTTTTCCCCGGTAGCCGCTTCGGACACGATCAGGAACTCCCTGAAACTAGACTGCCTCTGTCATGCAGATACCCGCACCGGCGAGGCCACAATACCCCGAAGGATTCTTGGAGAGGTATTGCTGATGGTAATCCTCTGCATAATAAAATTGTTCCAGTGTTTTGATCTCTGTGGTTATTTTCCCGAGACCACGCTCTTCGAGCAAGCTCTGGCAGCGTTGCTCGCTGGCTCCGGCGGCAGCGTCCTGGCCGGCATCGAGCGTATAGATCGCCGAGCGGTACTGCGTGCCCTGGTCATTGCCCTGGCGCATTCCCTGGGTCGGATTGTGGTTCTCCCAGAACGCAGCGAGCAGGCGCGGATAGGAGATCTGTTCAGGGTCGAACCAGACGAGCACGACTTCGGCATGGCCGGTGCGCCCACTGCATACATCGCGATACGAAGGGTTGGCGGTGATCCCGCCGGCATAGCCGACGGCAGTGCTGTACACGCCGGGAAGACGCCAGAACAGGCGCTCCGCTCCCCAGAAACAGCCCATGCCGAACACGGCACGCTCCAGGCCATCGGGCATCGGCTCGCAGATGCGCCGACCGTGGACGTGGTGCATGGGTTCGAATCCCGGCGCATTTTCCAGCGAGCAGGAGCGATCCGGCAAGGCGTCTTCACGCCCGGGCAATTGCCTGGCGGCGAACATCGGCGACCTCCATCGTTCAATCAATCGTTGAATCAATCGGCGTGATGACGCATGATAGCGCACTCGCTGCGGCTGAAACCGCCGAAACTGTCAAAAATTCGGGCCATCGCCTTCATGAGTCACGCACTGCTGGAAAACTACGGCCCCCGGGAACTCGTCCTGAGCCACGGCGCCGGCAGCCACGTCTACTGCGAGGCTGGCCGGAAATACCTCGATTTCGCCATGGGGATCGCCGTCAACAGCCTCGGCCACTGCCATCCGCGCCTGGTCGAGGCCTTGACCGGGCAGGCCCGGCAGCTCTGGCACGTTTCCAATCTGTTCCGCATTCCCGCTGCAGAGCGGCTCGCGGAAAAACTGACCAAGCTGTGCTTTGCCGACCGCGCCTTTTTTTGCAATTCCGGCGCCGAGGCCGTCGAATGCGGCTTCAAGATGATGCGCCGCTACCATTTTGCCAATGGCGATCCCGAGCGCAAGCGGATCATCGCATTGACCCAGGCCTTCCATGGCCGCACCCTGGCAACGATCGCCGCTGCGGCGAACCCCGTCCATTGCGAGGGCTTCCTCGATGGCGACAGCGGCTTCGATCAGGTCGAGTTCGGCTCGGCAGAGGCGCTGCAAGCGGCGATCAGCGGGCGAACCGCCGGAGTGATCGTCGAGCCGGTGCAAGGCGAAGGAGGCATCCGCCCTGCCGACCCCGGCTACCTCGGCGAGGTCCGGGAGCTTTGCCGGCAGCACGGAATCCTGCTGATGTTTGACGAGGTGCAATGCGGCGCTGGCCGCAGCGGCGCTTTCTACGCGCATCAGCGGCTCGGCGTCGAACCCGATCTTCTCGCCTCGGCCAAGGGGCTTGGCGGCGGCTTCCCCGTTGGCGTCTGCCTGAGCCGGGAGAGCGTTGCCCGGCCCATGACCGCAGGCTCCCACGGCAGCACCTTTGGCGGCAATCCCCTGGCAATGTCGGTGGCCGATGCCGTGGTCAGCGAGATTTGCACGGAAGGCTTCCTGCAGCAGGTTCGCAGCAACGGCGAGCGGCTCATCGGCGAGCTTCGCGCTCTCCAGGAAGCCTGGCCGCGATCGATCACCGAGGTTTCCGGCCTCGGCCTGATGATCGGAGTCTTCCTGAGGGTCGATGCTGGCGAATTCCTCGCGCGCCTGCGCCGCGAGGGGCTGCTCGCCGTGAAAGGCGGCAACAACAGCATCCGCCTGCTGCCGCCCCTGAACGTTGAGCGCGAGGAAATCGACGAGGCGCTTGCGGTGTTGCGCCGCGTTCTGCACGAAATCAACCATCCATGAAAGCAACTGTCATGAAGCCAAAGAAGGCGAAGACAAAGAGGGCAAAGAGGAGAAATATCCAATGACTTCCGATTCCATCAGCAAGCCAGACAGGGCCGGCGGCATTCTCGGCTGGATCGAGCGTGGCGGCAACCGGCTTCCCGACCCGGTAGTGATCTTTCTCTACTGCATCGCTGCGGTGATCGCGGTCAGCGTCGTCGCTGCAGCGATGGGCCTGTACGCCTTGCATCCGACCCAGGTCGACGCCGCTGGCAATGCCTTGGCGATTCGCGCCGAAAGCCTGCTCTCGGCCGACAATATCCGCCACCTGCTCGTCGACATGCCCGCGACCTTCACGGGCTTCCACCCGCTCGGCTACGTGCTCGTGGTGATGCTCGGCGCAGGAGTCGCCGAACGTTCCGGGCTGCTCGGCGCCGCCATGAGCGCTGCGGTGAGCAATGTGCCGAAGCTGCTGCTGACTCCGGCGGTGGCCCTGGTCGGAATGTTGGGCAATCTTGCCGCCGACGCCGCATACGTGGTGCTCATCCCCCTCGCGGGAGTGATCTTCGCCGCTGCAGGGAGGCACCCGATCGCCGGAATCGCCGCAGCCTTCGCCGGCGTTTCCGGAGGCTTTTCGGCGAACCTGCTTCCTGGCCAGCTCGACGCCCTGCTGTTCGGCATCACCGAAGCCGCTGCCGAGACGATCCTGCCGGCCTGGGACGCGAATATCGCCGGCAATGCCTATTTCATCATCGCCATGACCTTGCTGTTCCTGCCGGTCATCTGGTACATCACCGACCGCGTCATCGAGCCGCGCCTGACTCCCCTCGGCGCCGGCGGCGAGGACGCCAACGCGATCCTCAAGGATCCCGATGTCGGAATCAGCGATTGCGAGCGCGCAGGGCTGAAGTGGGCCGGCTGGACGGTGCTCGCAGTCGTTGCCCTGTGGGTGGCCCTCTGCATCGCTCCCGGAACGCCGCTGATCGACGAATCGGCACCCGCCGAAGGGCGTTTCACGCCGCTGTTCCAGTCGCTGGTCGCGGCATTCTTCGTCGTCTTTCTCGCAGCCGGCTGGGCCTATGGCGCTGCGGCTGGAACGATCCGCAACCATCGCGACCTGATCGCGATGATGCAGTCAGCCATGGGGGACATGGCGTACTACCTCGTGCTCGCCTTCGCCGCAGCGCATTTCGTGGCGATGTTCAACTGGTCGAACCTGGGGCTGATCTTCGCGATTCACGGCGCTGCCGTGCTGGAAAGCTCGAGCCTTCCCGACAGCCTGCTCATGGCCTCGATCATCATTTTTGGCGCCGTGCTCAACCTGTTCATCGGCTCGGCGAGCGCGAAATGGGCGCTGCTCGCTCCCGTACTCGTGCCGATGCTGATGCTTGTCGGCATCTCTCCCGAGATGAGCACCGCAGCGTATCGCGTCGGCGACAGCGCGACCAACATCATCACGCCGCTGATGCCGTATTTCCCGCTCGTGCTGGTGTTCGCCCAGCGCTGGCAAAAGGAGTTCGGCCTTGGCAGCCTGGTCGCGACAATGCTGCCGTACTCGATCTTCCTGCTGCTCGCCGGCCTGCTGCTGACGGTTTTCTGGGTCTATGCGGGATTGCCGCTGGGTCCGGCCGCTCCGGTTTCCTTCACCATGCCGTGAGGCCAGGCGGGCCGAACCGCCTCAGGCTGAATTGCGCGAGGCGTTGATGTTGCCGAACATGCAGCGGATGATCATTTTCCGGTAGCGCTCGCGTTCGGCCTCGGCAAGGCCCTCGCGGTTGATCCGCAGGAAGGCGAACTGCTGGATGACCAGCAGCGGCAGGACGATGCGCTGCCGCAGCTCGATGCTGCGGCGGCTCGCGGGATTGTCCTCGAGCAAGGCCTTTTGCCCCGAAACGCGCAGCACCATTTCCCTGCTCGAGCGAAATTCCTCGTGGATCTGCCGCCAGAACGCGCCGAAGCGAGGGTGCTCGGCCATATGCGCGGTCAACTGGAAATTGGCCTTGCTCATGCTCTGCATGCTGTTGCCGATCAGCGCGCGGAAAAAGCGGCTGCCCCGGTAGAGCGCCTGCAGGTCGGCAAGGCGCCCTGCCCCGGCCAGTTGCTGCAGTGCCGCGCCGAGGCCATAGAAGCCTGGAACGTTCTGCCCGAGCTGCCCCCAGGCGCCGACGAAGGGAATCGCTCGCAGACTCGAGAAATCGGCCTGGTCGCCGCCACGTCGCGGCGGTCGGCTGGCGATGTTCGACTGGCTGTAGTAGCTCATCGTGCTCATCTGTTCGAGATACGGCAGAAACTCCGGGTGCGACTTGAAACGCTGGTAGTGCTCGAAGCTGATCCGTGACAATTGCTCGAGCAGTTCGCGTTGCGCTGCATCGAGCTGCCTTTCAGGCCGGTCGAACAGGTTGTTTTCCAGCCCCGCAGCGAGCAGTTGCCGCAAATTGTGCTCGGCAGCCTCCCTGGCGCCGTAATGCGAGCTGATCGTTTGGCCTTGCACGGTCAACTGGATCTGGTTGCTTTCGATCTCCTTGCCCAGCGCCGAGTAGAACTCGTAGGTGCTGCCACCGCCCCGGGCCGGCGGACCGCCGCGGCCATCAAAAAAATGCACTTCGATCCCCGCCTGCCGCGACACCCGGGTAATGTCCTCCTTGGACTTGAAAATCGACCAGTTCGCGGTGACATAGCCGCCATCCTTGGTGCCGTCGGAGAAGCCAAGCATCACGGTCTGGCTGCTGCCTCGCCGCCGCACATGCTCGCGATAGCGGGGGTTTGCGTATAGCGCAGCCATGCAGGCGCCGGCCTGGTCGAGATCGATGATCGTTTCGAACAGCGGCACGACGTCGACCGAAGGCTCGCTCCAGCCGGTGCCGCGCAGCAATGCGAGCAGGGTGGCGACGTCGAGAGCGCCCCGGCAATTGCTGATGATGTAGCGATGGCAGGCAAGCTCGCCATTGCCTTGCTGGATCTGCCGCATCAGGGCGAGGGACTCGATCGTGTCCGAGAGCAATGGCGCGGTGGCATCGCTGCCGCTTCCGTCCCAGGACAGCTCCTGATCGAAACCCAGCAGGAAATCGACTTGTCCGGCCTCGTCAAGCGAAGCGAAATTCTCGGGAAAGGCTTCGGGATTGTTCACGATCGCTCGCTTCAGGCAATCCGCGAGCACTCGCGAGTCCTGGCGGATGTCGAGGCTGGCGAAATGGAAGCCGAAAGTCCTGACCTTGAGCAGGAACGAATCGAGCAGGTTCAGGTACAGCGACTGGTAGCGCTCGACCACGAGCGCGCGGACCTGCTCGAGTTCGGCGATCAACTGCCCTGGCGAGGCATAGGCCATGTCGAGCTCGTTGACGAGTTCGCGATGCAAGCGATGCTCGATCTCTTCGAGGCGCTCGTAGACATCGGCAAAACTGAGGCGGCGCTTCAGCTTGCGAACATCCCTGTGGTAGCGCGCCACGATCAGGTCGCGCAGCTTCGCCGCGACCTTGGTGGTGATCTCGGCAGTCACGAGGGGGTTGCCGTCGCGGTCCCCCCCCGGCCAGAAGCCGATGCTGAGCAGGTGCGGATTGGGCCGATAGCCGGAATCGAGCTGTTCGGCGAGTTGGCGATGAATGCGACCGATCGCCGGATAGAAGATATTCCCCAGGTACCAGCCAAGATTGACGGCTTCGTCGAGGGGGGTCGGCTTGCGCTTGTTGAAGAATGGCGTGTTGCCGAGCTGCTGCAGCAGATTGCGCGCACGACCGATGTCCTGGGCGCGGATCGCCTCGGTCAGGTCGGTGATGATCGCGAGCACTGGGCCTGGGTAGAACTGCGTCGGATGCGCGGTCAGGGTTACCCGGGCCTGGAAGCGTTCGAGCAAGGCGAGCAGTTCGTCTTGCAAATTGTCAGCGCTGACCCGGGCTGCAAGGTCGCGCAGGTCGCATCTTCGCGCAGTGTCGTGAATCTTTTCGTAGGCTGCGTCCTCGAGGGCATCGACCAATACGATTTGCCGTTCAACGTATTGAATGACCTTGAAGAGAAAGGCGAGCTGCTGCTCCTCGTCGAGGCCGGGGCGCTGGTTGGCGAAGAAATCGGTGAGAATCCGCTCGGGGTCGACTCCTGCCGCGAGTCCTTGCCGACACGCCTCTTCGAGCAATGGCAGCACCACTCCGGTCTGCTGCACCGCATCGAGGGGCAGGGTGAGCAGCAGGCCGTTGTAGAGCTGGTAGTTCAGCTCCACGAGATTGCGGTAATCGTCGCTGACAGACTGAATCGACATGGCGTCAGAAAGCCAGCAGGCCGAGCAGCAGGAAGGCGAGGCTCGCCAGCGCTGCGCAGATCAGGGCATAGGGAAGCTGGGTGCGGACATGGTCGATATGGTCGGTGGCCGAGGCCATCGAGGCAACGACGGTCGTGTCGCTGATCGGCGATGCATGGTCGCCGAACACCGCTCCCGATAGCACCGCAGCGAGGAAATACGCCGGCCCGAGCCCGAGGGCGAGCGCGATTTGCATCGCCAGCGGGATCATGATGGCAAACGTTCCCCAGCTCGAGCCGATCGAAAAGGCGATGAAGGCGGAAAGCACGAACAGCAGCGGCAGCAGCAGCGACGAGGGAATCGTGTCGCTGGCAAGCTGCGCCACATAGCTTCCCGTGCCAAGGGCCTTGGCGACATCGCCCAGGGCGAGGGCGAACAGCAGGATCAGCGAAACCGGCAACATCCCCCCTGCCCCGCGCAGGAAGGTCCGCATCAATTCCTCGATTCCGGCACGGCGACCGACGAGCGCGAGCAGCCAGCAGCACGCCACCGCGAGCAATACCGCCCAAAGCACCGAGGTCGAGCCCGAGCCTGCGGTGATGTCGCCGCCACCGGTGAGGTAGAGGAAGCTGGGCATGGCGACGACCATGACGGCGATCGGCACGATCATGTAGCGCGCCCGGTCGGCTTCATTGCTCGTTTCAGTCGTTGCGAGCGTTGCCGGGTCGAGCATTGGCGTCGCCTTGGGCCAGAGCGGCTCGCCTCCTGCGGTGCGCTGCTCTGCGGCTTTCATCGGGCCAAGATCGAGGCCACGCCAGATGGCGAAGGCACAGAACGCGATCGCCAGCAGCGGGTAGAAATTGAACGGAATCGCACTGATGAAGACCTCGACGGGATTGTCGATCGTCGCAGAGGCGAGCAGCCCGAGCACGATGGCGCCCCAGGCATTGAGCGGAATCAGGATGCAGACGGGCGCCGAAGTCGAGTCGATGATGTAGGCGAGTTTCTCCCGCGCGATGCGGTAGTGATCGAACAGCGGGCGAGCGATCGACCCCGCCACGAGCAAGGTGAGGTTCGACTCGATGAACACGACGATGCCGACGAACCAGGCAAGCCATTTGGCGCGCCGGGGATTGTTGACCCAGGCGCGGTTTTCCAGCAGCCTGACAAAGCCGCGAACTCCTCCCAGGCTCTCGATGGTCGCGATCAGGCTGCCGACGATCAGGGTGAACACGAGCACCCGGGTATCGCCTGGGTCGCTGAACACCCCGATCACTCCATCGATCGCCAATGGCAGCCCGCGCAAGGGGTCGAGACCGTGCAAGAGGCAGAATCAGGCGAGACTGCCGATCCCCAGCGAAAGAACAACCTGCCTTGAGGCGATCGCGTGCAGAGTTGCCAGCAAGGGCGGCAAGATCGATGGCAGATCCGCTTCGTAGCCAGCCACTCCCTCGCCCCCTTCCCTTTCTCAG
>RKSA01000004.1 GCA_007571115.1 Gammaproteobacteria bacterium | reverse complement strand
GTGGTCCGACATGGCCGATGATGCCGATCTTGCGCTTCAGCGGCGATTGCTTGCGGGGGTTTCGCGGTCGTTTGCGTTCACGATTCCGCAATTGCCTGGGGGCTTGCGCCGTGCCGCCGGCAATGGCTATCTGCTTTGCCGGATCGCTGACACGATCGAGGACGATCCCGGGCTGACTCTTGGGCAACGGCAGGAGTTCTTCGCGCGGCTCGCGGTGCTTGCCGATGGCGGTGCAGATGCGCAATTCGGCAGCGAACTTGCTGCGGCATTGTCGAGCCAGAGCAGGGCGGCGGATCGCGAGCTCGCGGCTTGTGCGGAAGCGGTGCTTCGCGTCAACCGGGCGCTGCCGGCAGCGTCGCGCCGGGCGCTGGCGCGTTGCGTCGGGCGCATGAGCTGCGGCATGGCCGAGTTCGCGGCCTTGCGCGGTCGAGCCGGGCTTGCCGATGTCGAGCAGCTCGAGCGCTATTGCCACGTCGTCGCCGGTGTGTTCGGCGAAATGCTCACCGAGCTGTTTTGCGCGCACGACCTGCGAATCGACGCCTTGCGCGAGCGGCTCATGCCGCTTGCCGACTCTTTCGGTCGGGGCCTGCAATTGACGAATGTCCTCAAGGATCTCCACGAGGACCGAAGCCGTGGCGTTTGCTGGCTGCCGCGCGACATTTTTCTCGCCGAAGGAGTCGAACTTGAAGGCATGCCGGCCGGGCAGGGCGAGCCTGGCTTCGCCCGCGCGCTCGATAGCCTGCTCGGAATCGCCCGGGGGCACCTCGAAGACGCCTTGCGCTACGTCCTGCTCTTGCCAGCCACGCAAACGGGCCTGCGCCGCTACTGCCTCTGGGCGACGGGGATGGCGCTGCTGACGCTGCGCCGCATCGATGCCAATCCGGGGTTCTCCAGCGAGCGCGAAGTGCGAATCTCGCGCGCACAGGTTCGCTCGATCGTCGCCGCGACCAGTGCCACCGCCTGGTGCAACCCGGCGCTGGCGGCGCTGTTCGCCTGGCTGTGCCGCGGGCTGCCTGGTGGCAAAGAAACTGCGACTCGTCTTGATTCCTGATCGCTGCCAGCAGCGAATGCCGACAGTGCTGCGAGAGACATTTCAGCGGCTTCAGCCCGGTGCCGGGAAATCGCGCAGCAGCACGCGCAGCAGCATTCGCGCGCAGCAGTCTGCGCCAGCGAGCGCATGGCTTGCCACGCCGAGGGCGATCGCGCCTCGCGGCGGAGCGATGCTTTGACCGGCGCGAAAATCCGGAGAGCGATGCAAGTGGTGCAAGTTGCTCGCCGCCAGCGCAAGCGTGAGCAGCAGATGGCGGCGAATGCCGGTTTCGCGTCGCGGGATCAGCAGCACGAAATCGAGGCCGCGCCAGAGATGCTCGCTCGCGGCCTTGAAGAGCTCGTCGAGAGCTGCGGAGAAGCCCGGGCGGCGATCGTCAGTGACGAGCGCCGCCAGATCCTGGCAGCAGAACCGCTCGCGAGGCAGCCAGCAGACTCCCTGGCCGAGGTCGGACCAGATGTCGTGCAGGATATTCGTCATCTGCAAGCCCTGGCCGTAGCTCGGCGCGAGCGCCAGCAGTGCGCTGCGCCGCTCCTTGATCGTCGCAGCGTGCTCGCCGAACAGTTCAACGAGCATTTCCGCGACCACGCCGGCAACGTGATAGCAGTAGCGGTCGAGTTCGGCCATGCTCGCGAGCCCCTTGCTCGCGTCGCGCCGCTGGAACTCGGTCATGCCGACGGCCATGGTCTTCAGGCAGCGCGCGATTGCCTGCTGCTGCGCCGGGGAAAATCCTCGCGTGACTGCGGCGATCCGGCCGAAGCTTGCGGCCAGTTCGCGCTCGCTCGAAGGAGTCGCTCCAGACAGCAGGCGCGACAGCTTCGCAGCATGGGCGTCGGCATCGCCCTGGCCTGCCGCAGCGGCGAGGAAATCGCCCAGCAATGCCTGTTTGCGCGAGGCGTCGAAGGAGGGTTCGTCCTCGATGATGTCGGCGATGCGGCACAGCAGGTAGGCATTGGCGACCGTCTCGCGCAGGCCTGGAGGCAGGCGCGGGATCGTCATCGCATACGTTCGCGACACCCGTTGCAGCATTTGCGCCTGGAAAACCAGGGCAGAGTCGCTGGTCGCTGCGGCATTGGGCGAGTCGCTTCGCATCGCGCGACCGGCTCAGTTGCCGCGGACCTCGGTGAGCAACTCGCCGCTGCGGAACCAGCTTTCGAGGTTGTCCGCCACGAGCTTGCCCATTGCGGCGCGGGTCTCGCGGGTGGCGCTACCGATGTGTGGAAGCAACACCACGTTGTCGAGGGCCAGCAGTTCGTTCGGCACCTGGGGCTCGTCGGCGTAGACATCGAGCCCGGCGCCGGCGATCAGCCCGGTGGCGATACGCGAAGTCATGTCGGTTCTCTCTCCCGGTTTATGAAATGGCGGCCGCCGCATGGCCGGCGGCCGCGCTTCCGCTGCCAGCAGCGGCGCGTGGAAGGTCAGTTATAGCCTGTTTCCGCCAGATCGAGCAGCGGGTAGCCGCTGAAGACCGATGGCGGGCATGTCGGATCGGCGCGGG
>RKSA01000178.1 GCA_007571115.1 Gammaproteobacteria bacterium | reverse complement strand
GAGCAACGCCCCCTTGATGCGCGAACTCGTCACCGACCCAACCATCCGCCAAGGCGGCTACAACATCCACTACCTCGAAGGCAAACTGAACCGCTGATCGCCAGCCACTTCCTAGGCCTGGTTTCATGGATTTTAGGTTAGATTGCCCGTGCTAGAATTCGAGGTCTGGCATGGCTGGAAATTCTTCAATGCGTGAGCGGGATCTGTTTACCGAGGTCAGTGGCAGGATTGGTGACCTGCTGCAATCTGGCGGTGCTGCGGCGAGTGGCGTTCGCGAGAAGGTCGAGCAGCAGTTGCGCGCTGGATTGGCCGAGCTGTCGGCGATCGACCGCGAGGAGTTCGATGCTCAGGCCCGGGCGCTGGCGCGAGCCGAGCAACGGATCGAGGCGCTGGAGGAGACCGTCGCTGAACTGGAAAAGCGTCTTGCGCAGCGGGACGCGCCGTCAGCGCAGTAGCGGGCGCAGGATCTGGCAGCGTCGATAGCTGACGGCTTCGAGCAGGTCTTGGTTGCGGATCGTCTCGCTGCCTTCGAGGTCGGCGATCGTTCGCGCCACGCGCATGACCCGATGCGTGGCCCTTGCCGACAATGCGAGTTGCTCCATCACGGCCGCGAGGCGCTTTTCCAGCTTCGGCGAGAGTCGGCACGCCTGCTCGAGTTTCTTGCCCTGCAATTCGCTATTGAGGCGGCCTGACCGGGCTTGTTGCAGCTCGCGGCAACGGCTGACCTGATAACGCAACCGTTCCAGGCCGTGCTGGTCGACTTCTCCAGCCTGGCTGAGCAGTTCCGCCTGGGAAAGCGCCGCGACCTCGATGACGATATCGATCCGGTCGAGCAAGGGGCCGGAAATCCTGCCGAGATAGCGGTCGATTCGATCCTGGCTGCAACGGCATTCGTGGCGAGTGTCGCCGAAGTATCCGCAGGGGCATGGATTCATCGCCGCAGCAAGCTGGAAGCGGGCGGGGAAGCGCAGCCGGTAGTTGGCGCGGCTAATCGTGATTTCGCCGGATTCGAGCGGTTCGCGCAGCGCTTCCAGGGCGTTCGGCTTGAATTCGGTCAATTCGTCGAGGAATAGCAGGCCGCGGTGGGCAAGGCTGACCTCGCCCGGCTGTGCCTTGCTGCCGCCGCCGGCGAGAGCGGCGCCGCTCGCGCCGTGATGCGGCGAACGCACCGGGCGGCAAAACCAGCAGCGGCAATTCCCGCGCACATTGCTGACCGAGCGAATCGCCGCGACTTCCATTGCCTCGTCGGCGTTGAGCGGAGGCAATAGCTTCGCGAGCAGATTGGCGAGCAAGGTCTTGCCGCTGCCAGGCGGCCCGATCATGAGCAGGTTGTGATTCCCTGCCGCGGCGATCAGCAAGGCGCGTTTCGCGGCAAGCTGGCCGCGAACCGGAATCATCTCACGATTGCAATCGCAACCGGGCGAGGTCTCGTTCGGTGCCGGGCCGGCAAGCTCCTCTCCTTGCCGCAAATGCGCCACGTAGTCGATCAGGCTGCTCACCGACCATGAATCTTCGTTGCCGACCAGGTTCATTTCGGCGCGATTGGCGGTGGGGATGATGATCGTGTGCCGCGCCCGGGCTGCGGCCTGGATCGAGGGAATCACGCCGAACACCCTGCGCAGACTGCCGTCGAGAGCGAGCTCGCCGAGCAATTCGGTGCTCGCGAGCTTGCTGCTTTCGACCTGCCTCGAGGCCGCCAGGATTCCCATGGCGATCGCGAAATCGTAACGGCCTCCGGTCTTCGGCAAATCAGCGGGAGCGAGGTTGACCGTGATTCGCCGGGACGGGAAATCGAACCCCGAATTGAGAATCGCGCTGCGGACCCGATCCTTGCTTTCTCGAACCGCAGTTTCCGGAAGGCCGACGATGGCGAAGGCCGGCAAGCCGTTGGAGATATGCGCCTCGACGGTGACAGCAACGGCCTCGACCCCGAGCAAGGCCCTCGATTGAACGACTGCTATGGACATGATGGCTTCGACTTGCTGTATCGAAGCCATAGCGATAGGCGGGTTTTGCCGAAAAAGCCAAATCGGCGGACAAATTAGCTGCCTTGCTGGCCAGGCCCGGCCACATGCTCGACGATGACTCGAGCCCGCACCGCAACGGGGAAGGCCGCGAAAGGGTCGGGGTCGGCTATTCTTCCAGCGTGACCATGTACTGCGACAGCTCCCAGAGCTGATCGTCGGTGCAAGTCATGCACAGGCCTTTGGGGGGCATGGCGTTGAGGCCGCGATTCATGATCGCGATGATTTCCTCGCGACCCTTCTCCATGCGAGGCGCCCATGCTTCGGCATCGCCTGGGAGAGGCGCTCCCGAAAGCCCTGTGGAATGGCAGGCGAAACAGAACATCCGATACGATGCTTGCAGGTCGAATCCGTCGTCGGCATCGGCCTGGGCGAGCGTTACCGTGTCAGCAGGGGCTGCCTCGATGGCTGGATCAGGCGCCGACTCGACCGCCGCGAGAGGCTCGGTCGCCGCTGCGGCGGGTTGCGCCGCAGCTTCGGCAGCGACAGACTCTGGCGCAGATTGTGCAGTCTCGCCAATCTTGCCGCC
>RKSA01000005.1 GCA_007571115.1 Gammaproteobacteria bacterium | reverse complement strand
CGAGGGGCCCGCCCACTTTCCCAACGCAGGCGGCGACAAGTTCGCGAATGGCTTCGCTACCAGGCATGGCCCCGCATCCCCGCACACCCCGAATGGGGCAGTGGCCGATTATAGCAAATGCACGGGATCCGGCAGCATGTATGATCGCATTTTCAGCCTGACGCAGAATTGCTGTTGCATTTTGGCATTTTCATGCCTATATTTCTGACAAACTAGCTTGGAGGAACAGCCATGCCCTCGCTTTCCCGTCGCATCATGGAATATGCCGAAGCCCTGCCGGAGGCGACGCCGATCTGCCCGGGCAGCCTGCTTCATCTGGGCAAGCGGGCAGCGGTCGACCAGGCACTGTCGCGCCTCGCGCGGTCAGACGAGCTGACGCGCATCTGCCGAGGTGTCTACATGCGCAATGTGGAAACCCGCTTTGGACGCTGCGGCCCCAGCCTTGGCAAGGCGCTGGCCGCGCTATCGAAGATGTGGGGCGAGACCATTGTGCCAAGCGGCGGCGCCGCAGCCAATTGCCTTCGCCTGACCACGCAAAACATGGTACGCGTCGTCTGCCTGACTTCCGGCCCAAGCCGGCGGCTGCGCCTTGGCGGGTCCGATGTCGAGTTGCGGCACGCGCCTCGCTGGCAACTGGTGGCGCCGCACCGCAAGGCCGGGCAGCTCATTCGCGCCCTGGCATGGCTCGGCCCGGAAGAGGCCGAGGAAAGCCTCGATGCGGTTTTGCCAACCTTTTCCGCAGAGGATCGGAAGGAACTCTGGGATGTTCGAGCCATCATGCCGACATGGATTGCAGAACCGTTAAGCGAGCATCTTTCCCGTGGCTGACACGCAATACCATTGCCTCCCCGCTGAAGACCGACGTTACGCGTTGCGAGTCGCCCAAGAGAAAAGCGGACTTCGAGCATATCTGCTGGAAAAGGATATCTGGGTCGTTGCAACGCTTGCAGTGCTGTTCGGCACTCCATTCGCCGATCATCTGGTTTTCAAGGGAGGAACGTCGCTATCGAAGGCCTGGCAGGCGATCCGTCGCTTCTCGGAAGACGTGGACATCACTTACGACATTCGGGCCTTCGCGCCGGACCTGGTTTCCGGCACTGGCGACGAGGCGCTTCCTCCCACGCGCAGCCAGCAAAAGAGGTGGACGCAGTCGATCCGCGCCCGGCTCGCCGAATGGGTTCAGGAGTGCGCCAAGCCCGCGGTCGAGGAAGGGCTCGCTAGCGCCGGTTTCCTTGCAACAGTCCGAGTCGGCAAGGACCGGCTCCGTGTCGGTTACGAACCGCTCTTCGAGGATACCAAGTTTGTGGTGCCGGAAGTCTTGCTGGAATTTGGCGCGCGATCAACAGGAGAGCCGCACAAGGTTCGACGGGTCGTATGCGATGCGGCGGATTGCCTGCCCGAACTCGCTTTTCCGGAAGCGCATCCAAGCGCCATGCTGGCGGAGCGAACCTTTTGGGAAAAAGCGACCGCCATCCATGTTTTCTGTCGCCAGCAGCGGAGTCGAGGTGAGCGCCAGTCGAGGCACTGGTTTGATCTCGCGCACCTCGAGGAAGCGGGGGTTGCCACCAATGCAATGGCTGACCGCGAGATCGCGCTTTCCGTTGCCCGCCACAAAGCCATGTTCTTTCTCGAAAACGATGCCCAGGGCGACCGTATCGACTACGCGGCGGCGGTCTCGGGCAGTTTGCAGCTTGTCCCCTCTGGCACTGCACTGACTTTGCTTGAGGACGACTACTCGAACATGCAGGCGGGGGGAATGCTGCTCGATGAACACTTTCCGTTCCTTGCACTGATGGATCGTTGCTCCGCCATCGAGGAACAGGCAAACACGATTGCCACATAAAACTGTCCGGCTTTAGAACACGTGAAATGTCCGGTTCCTCCTGGCTGGTTTTCGGCTCTGGCCTGGTGCATGTCGGTTTCCCTGACGCCTTGGCGCTGCGCGCGGGTCAGGGACTTGCTGCGCCTGGGCCGTTTTGGGGAGTCGGCAGCGCCGGGGATGTCATGCACCACTCGTCAAACCGGTCGATGATCAGCGCACCATCGATGTATTCCGAACCGAGGAGAAGGGCTCTGACGTCAATCTGGCGGCGGTTCACTTGCTCAATGACAGTTGGCGGGACGCTTATGATTGTTGTGGCATTACGAAAATCACAGTTGCCGAACCCGATTCCGGGAACGACCATTCGAAAGCCGTCACGAAACTGAAGTCACCGTGTACTTCCTGGAAAGAGTGGCATGGTTACAACGCAACTCCTCCTGCTTGCTGGGCATCTGTCTCAACATGCCAAGCGTTAGCCTCGCCTCCGAGAGGCCTGACGATGCCGAGCTGGATTCCCCAGCGGGCAGGCTCGAGGGCGGTGGCGCGCCGCGTCATTTCCATGCGCATCGTCCACGTTCCGTCGAACTCGAGGCCGAGGCCGGCTTCGCGGGCGCCGTTCGAGTCGCGCCAGAGCGCCCAGGGTTGCAGGCGCTCGCCGCTAGAGCGGAGGATGCCGTAGCCGATGCGGGTCTCGATGGACAGGGCGTTGGCGCTGCCGACGCCGAGGCTGCCGTTGCC
>RKSA01000073.1 GCA_007571115.1 Gammaproteobacteria bacterium | reverse complement strand
CGTTACGAGCTTCTGGGCGAGTCCCTAGACGATGCCGCCGGCGAGGCTTTCGACAAGGTCGCCAAGATGCTCGGGCTGCCCTATCCCGGAGGCCCGCACCTGGCGCGGCTCGCCGAACGGGGCGACCCCGGGCGGTTCGGCGACTTTCCGCGGCCGATGACCAGGCGCCCCGGCCTCGATTTCAGTTTCAGCGGCCTGAAGACCTACGTCCGGACGGTGATCGTCGAGCAACAGGCAAGCGAACAGGCGAGCGAAAAAGAACTCGACGAACAGACCAAGGCCGACATCGCCCGCGCTTTCGAGGAGGCCATGGTCGATACGCTGGCGATCAAGAGTCGGCGCGCATTGCGCGAAACCGGCTTGCAGTCGCTGGTGATCGCTGGAGGCGTCAGCGCCAACCAAAGGTTGAGGCGGACCCTGGAAGAGCGGCTTGGCGCGGATACCATGCATTATGCGGCGCCACGCTATTGCACCGACAATGGCGCCATGATCGCCTACGCCGGCTGCCGCCGCCTGATGGCCGGCGAGCGCTCCGGCCTCGAAATCGAAGTGCGGCCGCGCTGGCCGCTCGACTCCCTCGCGCCGATCTGAGGCGGTGCGCCGGGGCAGCAACCGGGAACAGCAATCGACATGGATATCGTCTACATCAGGGAGCTCGAAGTCGAAACCGTCATCGGCGTGTTCGACTGGGAGCGCGAATGCAAGCAGACCGTCAGCATCGATCTCGACCTCGGCTGCGACATCCGCGCTGCGGCTCGTTCGGACCAGCTCACCGACGCGCTCGACTACAAGGCGATCTCGCATCGCGTCGCGGCATTCGTCGCCGTTGCGGAATTTCAACTCGTCGAGACGCTCGCGGAATCGATCGCTCGCATCATTCTTGCCGAGTTTCCAGTGACTTGGTTGCGCCTTCGCTTGGGCAAGCCCGGAGCGGTTACCGGTTCGCGCGATACCGGCGTCGTGATCGAGCGGGGCAGCGGGCAGGCCTGAGCGATGCTGTTCGCATTCTGCATCGGCAGCAACCAGGTGCCTGGGGCCAATATCCGCCGGGCCTTGGCCGTGCTGCAGCAAAGATTTGGTGCCTTGCGCCGCTCCAGCGTGTATCGAAGCGCTGCGGAAGGCTTCGTCGGTGATGACTTCCTCAATCTCGCGGCATTGGTCGAAACCGATGAGTCCGTCGCCGATGTCGTCGCCTGGCTGAAGGCGCTGGAACGTCGCCTCTGCCGCGACCATCGCCAGCCGAGCTATTCATCCCGAACGATCGACGTCGACGTGTTCCTTCCCGGCGCCGCAGACGGCGCCCACGGCTCCCTGACAATCCCGCACCGGGAGGTGCTCGAAAACGCATTCATCCTCTGCCCACTCGCCGAACTGCTGCCGAACCAGCGCCTGCAGGCAGACGGCCCCACCCTGGCGGACCTCTGGCAGCACTTCGACAAGACCCGCCAGCCCCTGACTCTGGTCCAGCTCGATTGAAACGCGCCTCGCGTGATCGGCAGTGCTGCCATCATTCGATCTCTTTTCTGCGCGTGACGCGTGAACAGACGGCATTGGACAGAACTGCCGGTTGACATTGGGTGGGTTTTGGTGCAGCTTCCGCGATATCGGTACGCTAATTAAAAGTCGGCAAGGCTCTGGGGAAGGCTCTTGATCGTTTGCGATGCCCGGCAGGCCCGGGCGGAAATGAGCACCGTGATGTTCCAAGCTCAGGTTGCCGGATTGATCCAGTGCGAAGTTGCGCTGCGAGGGTTTGGACGCAAAAGTACAAATGAGCACCTCTCTCCCCAATTCCCCGAATGAGACATTCCTGACGCTTCCAGGGGCGGAATTCAGAGTGCCGAGGTATCGGGCCGACCTGGAAAATGGAGCCATCAGGCACAATCCGCGTTCATCGTCGCTGATCTGCCAAGCTGCTGGCAGGCTCCTGCTTGTAATGGTGTTGCTTCTGCCGGCAGCCGCCACGGCTCAGCCGCCTCCAGTACAGGTTGCTGCTGTTGTGGGTGATGGCCAAGTCGAAATATCCTGGGGGATCCGGGGTGATGGCCAAGCATGGGATATCAGTGACTGGCAGGTCAAATATTCGGGAGGAGGGGAATCTGTAGACTGGCAATCGGTCGATAGCAATTTGGAACACGGCAGCTACACAGCGACGGGCCTTACCAACGGCACGACTTACAGCTTTGGGGTTCGCGCAGTGAACTCGATCGGCGTGGGCGTCACGTCGGGAGCGGTGACGGCGACGCCGATCGCGCCGCCAAATGCGCCGACATTGGGATACACGCTGGTCGACAACGACGTGACGCTGAAATGGGATGTGTCTTCATCCGCAGCATCGCCAATTGGCAGTTGGGAGGCCCGGTACAAGGAGAATTCCGGGGACTGGTCCGGATGGGGTGGACTCCCGGTATCCGCTAGCGACCGCAGCTACACGCATACGGGGCTGGAGTACAACAAGACGTACACCGTCCAGATTCGCGCGGTGAACGCGGTTGGCGCGAGCGGTTCGTCCAATGCGGTTGAGTTCACTCCTGTCCCCCCCGTTCCCCCGACGGTAACGCTCGCCCTGTCG
>RKSA01000214.1 GCA_007571115.1 Gammaproteobacteria bacterium | reverse complement strand
CCGGATTCAGGCTCGGCAGATGCAACCTGGGGCAGCGACGCGCTGCGCTCGCCGAAATAGAACGCCAGGCCGGCGTGGAATCCGACGTCGAAATTCCCCAGGCCGCGAGCGAAGTGGCTGGCATTGTGGACTCCGGCGCGAACCGTGGCGCGGTCGCCAAGGGCGAAGGAAAAGCCGCCGCCAAGCGAAAGGAAGGAGTCGTGGTCACCGTCGAGGTTCATGGTGCCGATTCCCGCGCTGAGGTAGGGCCTCATGCGGTCCTGGGGCTCGCCAAGGCTGTAGCGGGCGTCGATCTGCCACGAGTCGACGTCGGCCTGGGTCTGCTCGTTGGCGTATCTCGCGTTGAGCTGCTGAAAACCGAGTTCGGCGCTCCAGTAGCGGTCGAGATCGACCCCCAGGGCGAGATGGAAGCCGGTATCGCGGTTTTCCAGCATGCTTTCCTCGTTGAAATGCACGGTCTTGAAGCTCGGCGAAACGTAGAACACGGGCTCGTCCTCGGCCTGAGCTGCGCTGAGGGGCACGAGCATTGCCGCAGTCATGACCGCCACGGTCGTCGCCACCTGCACCAGCCTTTGCCGAATCTTGCCGAGGGCTGTTTGCTCGCGCTGCTCTTGCTCGCGCTGCCCTTGCTCGCGCTGCTCTTGCTTTCGCCAGTTCATCATTTGCTCGCCTCGCTCATGTCTTTTTGCTGCCTTGTCCTGCTGCCGTGTGCTGCCTTTCGCTGCCTTGTGCCGCTTGCTACCGCTCCACCGGGCAATTATACGGGCAATCTGCACTTTGTCCAAAGTTTGTGCTGGTTCACGAATGACGAGGCGCCATATGCTACCATTGCCGCCCTTGATTCGACCCTGGATGCATTGCAGCGGAGCCTGATCCATGACCCAAGCAGCGATTGTTCCCCGCCCCGACCTGCTCGAGCGGCTCAAGCAGATTGTCGGACCCGCCGGCTACCGCGACGGCGATGACATCGAGCCGAGCAGCTACGAGGACCTGATGCAGGACCGGGCGATTCGCCCTTCCCTGCTGCTGCGGCCCGATTGCACCGAGCAGGTTTCGGCGATTCTCGCGCTCTGCCACGAGGCAGGCCAGCCGGTTGCTCCCCAGGGCGGCATGACCGGTCTCGTTTCGGCTGCGGCGCCGCTGGCCGGCGAGGTCTGCCTGAGTCTGGCGCGAATGAACAAGATCGTCGAGATCGATCCGTACACGAGCACGATCACCGTCGAGGCCGGCACTCCCTTGCAGACGATCCAGGAACAGGTCGATGCCCACGATCTGCTGTTCCCCCTCGATCTCGGCGCGAGGGGAAGCTGCACGATCGGCGGCAACCTCTCGACCAATGCCGGCGGCAATCGCGTGATCCGCTACGGCATGACCCGGGAGCTGACGATCGGCCTCGAAGCGGTGCTCGCCGATGGCACGGTCATCAACAATCTGCACAAGCTGCGCAAGAACAACACCGGCTACGACATCAAGCAGTTGTTCATCGGCAGCGAAGGCACGCTTGGCATCGTCACCCGGGCGGTGCTGAAGCTGTTTCCCAAGCCCGTCAGCCACGCGGTGGCGATGTGCGGGATCGACTCGTTCCAGCAGGTCGCCGACCTGCTCATCCATGCCCAGGCCAGGCTCGGCGCCAATCTGAGCGCTTTCGAGGCGCTCTGGCGCAATGCCTGGCAGTTGGTGGATCTCCACGTTCCCCACACGAGCGTTCCATTTCCCGACAGCCACGCCTTCTACGTGCTCGTCGAAAGCATGGGCCAGGACGAGGCATCCGATAGCGAGCTGTTTCTCGACATGCTCGACGAGGCGCACCGCAAGGGGCTGATCGACGAAGTGATCGTCGCCGATGCTCCGGGCAAGATCAAGAGCCTCTGGGCGGTTCGCGATGCTCCCGCCGAAGTCGCCTCGACGGTCGGCTACATGCATACCTACGACGTGAGCCTGAACGTAAAGGACATGGAGCACTTCGGCAACGAAGTAGAAAGGCGGCTCAAGCAGCGCTGGCCCGACGTGATGCTGGGCATTTTTGGCCACGTCGGCGATGGCAACCTGCATCTCGTCATCAATGTGGGCGCGGAAACGCGCTCGCTGCACCTGCAACTCGATGAAATCGTCTATGGACTGATCCGCGAGTTGCATGGCTCGGTGTCGGCCGAGCACGGCATCGGTATCATGAAGCGGCCGTTCCTCACCTGGTGCCGCGGCGACAGCGAAATCGCCATGATGCGCGGGCTGAAACAGGCCCTCGACCCGCGCGGCATCCTCAGCCCGGGGCGGGTCTTCGCCTGATGTCCCGAGTAGCTGCGAAGAACCTTTGGCAAGCGGCTGCGGCTGGCGTGGCCGACCCCAGCATGGAACTGCTGGACGCCATCGCGGCGCGGCGCTCGGTACGCGGCTTCCTCGACCGTGAAGTGCCTGCCGAAGTCATGCAGCGGATTTTCGCCATCGCCCAGCAGGCGCCTTCCAACTGCAATGTGCAGCCGTGGAAGGTCTATGTCGCCTCGGGCGCCTTGAAAGACCGGCTTCGCTGCCAGATGGTCGACAATACCGTCAACGGCGTTTCCCCCAATCCCGACTACGAATATCGCGCCGATTTCGTTGGCGAATACCGCAAGCGCCAGGTCGAATGTGCGGTGGCACTCTATACCGAGATGGGAATCGGCCGGCACGATCGCCCCGGACGCACCAGGGCGGCGCTGCGCAACTTCGAGTTCTTCGACGCCCCGCATATCGCCTTCGTCGGCATGAATCCCGAATTCGGCGCCACCGTGGCGGTCGACGTCGGCATGTATGCCCAGACCCTGATGCTAACGATGGTCGCTTTCGGCCTGCATAGCTGCCCCATGGGAACGATGCGCAACTACCCCGACCTGATCCGCGAAGCCTTTGGCGTGGAGGATGGAACGAAAATCCTGTTCGGCATCAGCTTCGGCTACGAAGACCCCGCCGTGCCGGCCAATGCAACCCGGACCACGCGCGTGCCGCTCGCGGAAAGCGTCGCGTTCCGCTCGGAATGAGCCTGGCGCAGCCCCAGGGCGGCGCACCGTGACAATTCGCCGCAACAAGTCGATTGCATTGGCAGCCAGGACTTGGCAACCTATGGGGCATATCTCCTCAAACGAATGGAGCCACACATGTTCACAATGATCGAATTGAGAAAACTGCTACTCTGCTGCTCTTTGCTCGCCGCGTGCATCTTGCCGGCCGCACAGGCCACCGAAATCGAGGCGATCGGCAATTTCGACTTCCCGAGTTCGGCATCGCCCGAAGCGCAAGAGCATTTCCTGCGCGGAGTCGGCTTCCTGCATAGCTTCGGCATGACCCAGGCCCGCGAGGAGTTCCACAAGGCGCAACAGCTCGACCCCGATTTCGCGCTGGCGTACTGGGGCGAGGCATTTACCTACCAGCACCCGTTCTATGGCCCCGTTGACGAACGCCCAGGCGAGGCGCTGGCAAGGCTTGCAGCGACCCCCGGGGAACGCCTCGCCAAGGCGCCGACCGAGCGCGAAAAAGGCTTCCTCAAGGCAGCCGAAGCCTATGCGCTGGCGCCGGGCGGCATGCCCGAGCGGCGCCTGGCGTGGATGGCCGCCATGGCCGAGCTCTACGAAAAATACCCCGACGATGACGAAGTGAAAGCCTTCTATGCGGTTTCGATGCTCGCGGGGGCGGAGGCTTCGGGGCCCATGCGCGAGCGGATCAACATGCGCGCCGGAGCGCTGGCCCTCGAGTTGTTCAAGGACAACGATAACCATCCCGGTGCAGCCCACTATGTGATCCACGCCTTCGACGACCCGGTACACGCGCCGATCGCGCTGGAGGCGGCTCTCAAGTACGCCGACATCGCCCCGGCCGTTTCCCACGCCAGGCACATGCCAACGCATATCTTCATCCAGCATGGCATGTGGGAGAATGTCTCGAAGTGGAACGATTCGGCCTTCCAGGCGGCACGGGATCTGTGGAAGCCCGGCGATACCGTTGGCGACCAGAACCATTCTGCCGCCTGGGCTCAGTATGGCGACTTGCAGCTCGGCGACCTGGAAGCCTCGCAGATGTGGATCGGCAAGACCGAGCAAACGCTCGCGGAAAACCCCGGCAACAAGCGCTCGATCAACACCTTGAAAACGATGCGCGCGCGGCATGTGATCGAGAGCGAAAACTGGCAACTGCAAGACTTGCATGATGAACTGACGAATGATGAATTGCTCGCCCTCGGCCTGAGCGCCGCCCATCTTGGCGAGCTCGGCGTGGCCGGGCAGGTCGAGGAAATGCTCGGGCGGCGCGCTGCAAACAGGCTCGACGATGTCGATCTGCAAGTCATGCACGCCGAAGTCGCGGCCATCTCCCTGGCGAAGCAGGCGCAAGGCCAGCTCAACGAGGGCCTGACCACCAACGGCCTGCCGCAGCAGGAGCAGGCCGTCGAGCTGCTCAATGAGGCGATCGCGCTGAAAGAGGCCGAACCCCTTCCCAATGGCCCGGCCGAGCCGCTCAAGCCGATCCACGAGTTCACCGGCGAAGTGCTGCTGTCCTTCGGCCAGTTCCGGGAGGCCGCCGAACGCTTCGAGCAGTCGCTGCTGCTGTTGCCGAACCGCCCGCTGTCGCTGCTCGGCGCAGCCCGCGCCCATGCCGCGCTGAACGACCGGGACAGGGCGCAGGAGAAATACCTGGCTTATCTCGACGTGCGCAGCGACGACTCGCACCCTCACGTCCGCGAAGCCAGGCAGTATCTGGGTGAGTGAGGGAGGCGCCAGCACCTTGCCCGGAACCTTGCACGAAACCTTGCGCAGACTCGGGCGATTACTGGCAGGGCGGTTACTGCCAGGGCTGCTGCTAGCCGCCCTGGCGCCTTGGCCTGGCCCGCAGGCATTCGCCCAGGAAAGCCTGGTGATTGCCGAAATCGACGCTGCTCCGGCCATGGAGGATTTCGTCGGCATGGCGCCTGCCACCGCACTGGCGCGCTCGATGAGCAAGGTCGAGAACTTCATCCAGCGCGAGCCCGACGACGGCGAAGCCGCCAGCCAGCGCACCGAGGTCTATCTCGGCTACGACCGCAGCGAATTGCACGTGATGTTTCTCGCTTTCGACAGCGAGCCCGAAAGGATCCGCGCCAACCTGTCGTCCCGGGAGAACATCGACGGTGACGACTCGGTGGAAATCACCATCGACACCTTCAACGACCAGCGCGCCGCGTTCACTTTCCGCGCCACGCCGCTCGGCATCCAGTGGGATGCGCGCTGGACCGAAGGCTCGTCGCGCCGGGGCGGCTTCGACACGACCCTCGAAGCCGTCTGGGACAGCGAGGGGCAACTCACTGGCCAGGGCTACATGGTGCGGATGGCGATCCCCTTGCGCAGCCTGCGCTTTCCCGATTCGCGCGAACAGCTCTGGCGAGTGCAGTTCGCGCGGATCATCCCCCGCCTTGGAGAACAGTCGTTCTGGCCGCGATACACGATCGACATCGAAGGCCGCCTCAACCAGACCGCCCTGCTCAGCGGCATTCGCGACGTTTCGCCAGGCAACAACTACCAGATCGTGCCGTTCCTGTTCGTGCGCGAAGTCGATGCCCTCGACCGGCGCCTGCCAGGCGGGCCAGGCTTTCGCGCAACGAGCGAGCAGGATATCGGAGTCGACGCCAAGTTCGTCTTCAACGACAGCATGGTGCTCGACTTGACGCTCAACCCCGACTTCAGCCAGGTCGAGTCGGACCAGCCCCAGGTAACGGTCAACGAACGTTTCGAAGTGCAATTTCCCGAGCGGCGGCCGTTCTTCGTCGAGAACGCCGACTTTTTCGCCACCGACTCGACCCTGATCTTCACGCGCCGCATCGTCGACCCCGAAGGTGGCCTGCGCTTCACCGGGCGTTCGGGGAACTTCGGTTTCGGTGGAATCCTCATCAACGACGCAGCCCCGGGCCAGAATCGCAGCGAGGCGGACCCGCTCAACGGCGAAAAGGCGAACATCGCGATCATGCGCGGTTTCGTCGACGTCGGCGAACAGGATCGCTACGGATTCCTGCTCAGCGAGCGCCGACTCGCCGAAGGCTACAACCGCGTCGCGAGCCTCGACGGACGCATCAAGCTCACCGAGAACTGGATCAGCCAGGTACAGCTCGTCGGCAGCGAAACGGCCCCGTACACCGCCGGCGGCCCAAACTACAGCGGCGTGCAGCGCAATATCCAGCTCAATCACGTCGGGCGCAACTGGAACACGCATACGCATTTCATCGAGGCGAGCCCGGGCTTCCGCACCGACCTCGGCTTCATGTTCCGCTTTTTCCGCCCCGACACCTCGGGCTGGCACCAGCGCATCACCTATACGCATTTCCCGGGCGATGTCGCGCTGAACAGCGTCAGCACGACCTGGTTCGCGGTCTACCTCGAAGACTGGCAGGGAACCAAGATCTTCCACCAGAACGGGCCGACGCTGACCCTCGCCACCGACACGACCTCGCTGAGCCTGGGCTGGACGGGCTACAACGAGATCCTGCGACCGGGCGACTATCCTGGAGTCATGGTGACGCAGAACCACGACTACGACGACTGGCGCATCGAGCTGAGCAACAATTCCCTGAACACACTCGAATTCAGCCTGACGTATCGCGGCGGCTCGGCGCTCAACCTCGTGCCGGGCCCTGCCGCCCTGCCCCATGTGGCCGACCAGTCGCGAATCTCGCTCGATGCGCTCTGGCGCCCCATGGACCGGCTGCGGATCAGCAACACCTATCTCCGCACCGAGGTGCAGAATTCCGCAGGCACCCACATCTTCCGCAACGAGATCATCCGCACGAACTGGAACTACCAATTCACCCGGGAGTGGTCGCTGCGCTTCATCACCCAGTACGAGGAAACCGAAGGCGGCCCGCTGACGCGGCTGGAAGACGAGCGCAACCTCAATTTCGACGTGCTGCTGCGTTACGTCATCAACCCCTGGTCGGCCTTTCACCTCGGCTACAACTCCAACAGCAGCAATTTCGAGATCGTCGATTTCGAAGGCGAACGAGAAGTCGTCAACACCACCGGCCTGCGCCGCGACGGCAGCCAGCTTTTCGTCAAGTTCTCCTACCTGTTGCAGCGCTGACCTCCCCAGCACCGACCTCTCCGGCGGCACACCGTCCGGGACGATTTCCCCGAAAAATTGCGTGTTCCCGCAGAATCGACCCCATGCTACCGGCGTGAAAGTCACGCAAGAGCGCCTGTTGCGCCCTCGTGATGGGGGAGTTTTGCCGAAAACTGGAGGTAATCATGGAAACATGGGATATACTCGCTGCAATGCAGGAACTGGAAGAGTCCGGAATGGAACGCAGTCACGCAGATGCCATCGCTGCCACCATCGCCGCTGCGACCGCCCCGCTGGCAACCAAGGCGGATCTGGCTCGTGAAGTGGGGCAACTCGAGTGCAAGCTTGAAACGGGGTTCAAGGCGGTAGACGCCAGGTTCGAGGCGATGGATGCCAAGTTCGAGGCCAGGTTCGCGGCAGTGGATGCTAGATTCGAGGCAATGGATGCCAGGTTCAACTCGATCGATGGCAAATTCACCGATTTCGAGAAAAGCATTGCCGAGCAGATGCAGGAATTCGAGAAAAGCATTGCCGGCCGGATGCAGGAAACGGTGACTGGTTTCAAGGAAAGCATTGCGGGCCAGATGAAGCACATGGCGACCAAGGCAGAGCTGGAATCGCTGAAAGTGTGGATTCTCAGCAGCATTCTCGCGTCCACGATGG
>RKSA01000006.1 GCA_007571115.1 Gammaproteobacteria bacterium | reverse complement strand
CCCGTGAGCGGCCCTTCACCTATTCCGCCCGACCGCTGGGACAACGATTGCGCTTCTGCCTCCGCACCGCTGAACTGCACAGCCAGCACAGCTGCTTTCCTCGTCTTTGACGGTGACCCGGAATACCGCCCTTGGTTGCGGCAGGTCAACGCCGCATCCGCCTATGCTCGGGGAGCTACCGGCGACGGCGAGAAGTTGCTGGTTGTCGACAATGGCCTTTTCACGTCGCACCGGGAATTTTCCGGCTCCGATAAGGTGACTACAGACCAGCTTCTGGATCCGCAGCAAGTCTCCGTACCCGCGCCTTCTGCACCTTCTGACCTGAATCATGGCACGCCAGTCGTTGGTGCTGCCGTTGCCAACCGCGACGATGGCTCTCCGATGCACGGCGTAGCCCCCGATGCGTCAGCGCATCTGGCTTACATCCAGATTCAAGATGCCCCATTTGTTATCGGCGATCTGGATTTGTTCGATTGGGATTCTGCACCGTCATTCTATCAGCGTATCCTCGAAGTAGCGGATGATAACGATGCGGATGTCATCAACCTCAGCATCGGCTCTTTGCCTGCCATCTCTTTTTTCAATTTGGCATCAGTACGTTCCGAACTCGGCGGTGTGGCAACAGTGCTCGCACAAGAATCGATTGACCCTGCAGATAGGAAGGTCTTTGTTTGGGCGGCGGGCAATAGTCGTTTCCCCAGTGCATCTGAGGAGTTCTATGAAACTCCTGACCTCGAGGCTGGCTTAGGAGTGATCTTTCCCGACGAACTCGAAGGTCATGTTCTTGCTGTTGTGGCCGTCGATTCCGAAAGCATGATCGCTGATTATTCCAACCGTTGCGGTGAAGCGAAGAATTTTTGCCTCGCTGCTCCCGGGAACCTTGATTTCCTCCCAGCAGTAGATACTGATTATGGAACTACAACTAATACGAACCTCATGGGAACCTCTTTCGCCACCCCTATGGTCTCTGGTGCCTTTCTTGTCCTAGAGGATTTCTTCACCCAGAATGGGGTGAAACAGCTCGGCAACACCGAGATCGCCCAACGGCTCTTGGCTACCGCCAACAGCAGCGGGATCTACGCCGACCACGACATTTATGGCCGCGGGTTGCTCGATCTCGATGCTGCGACCAGGCCCCGGGGAGATGTGCGTGTGCTGGTTGGCGACCTCGTAGACGGGTCGTCGTTGCCGCTGGCGGGCACCGAGCTCGGTCTCATCGGTGGCGCAACCGGCGATGCCCTCGGGCGCGCCTTCGAAGGACGCCAGTTCGCGTTCGTGGACGAACTGGACGCACCGTTCTTCCTGCCCACCGAGAGGTTGGTCAGGGATCGCTCAGGTAACGCAAGCCCGCCAGACCTGTTCCGGCTTGCGACCCTTGGCGAGCAAGAGACGCAACTCCGCATCGCGGACTGGAATCTGTCCGCAGGGATCGCTCCGAAGCACGGTGGGGAAGATCCCGCTCGCATCTCTCGCATGACGCTTCGACGTTCGACGGACAGCGGTGGCGAGGCGTTCCTATCCATGCGTGAGCACCCCGGCCGGCATTTCGGTCCGTTTCGCGGGAAAGAAACGCAACTGCCGTTCGAGCGGCATTCCGGGCTGGCCGCACCGTGGATGAGCTTTGCCGCAGGCGGTCTCGGCGCAGGCGGCTCGACAAGGCTGTCCTCAGGCGGGCGCGTTTCTCTTGGCCTGTTCCGGGGAGCCTCCATGTTCCTTGGGGATCGCGCCCCTACGGGCGAGTCCAATCTTGCCGCGCTGTTGGAAGCGGTGAGCCCGTCCGGCATCTTCTCGCTTCAGGCGGGATACCTGCGAGAGAGAGAGGCGGCGATGGGAATCGCTCCGGATGGCGCTTTGGGGCGCGCATCAGGGCGCACCTTCTTCGCAGGTGCGACGGCTTCGCACAGGCTCAGCTCGGATTGGAGTGCGGCTGTGGCGGCATTCGTCGGACGAACCGGCTCGAACATGCAGGGCAGAGGCGTGATCCGCGACATAGACACGCTGATCTCGTCATCCTTCGGACTCGCGCTCAAGGGAAGCGATGTCTTCACGACATCCGATGTCCTTGATCTGTCGCTCAGCCAGCCCTTGCGCATTGAGAGCGGCTCAGCCCGCATCGACCTTCCCGCCGGACGCACAGCCTACGGCGAGGCATTGCGCGAGAGAATCGATGCGTCTCTCGAGCCGAGTGGTCGCGAGCTGGATCTCCGCGCCTCGTATTCGCGCTCGTTCGGCTCGGTCGATCTGCGGGTCAGCGCGGGCTGGGTCGAACAGCGCGGGCATGTCCGCTCCCGCGAGGGTGATCCCTACGGTCTGATAGAGTTGCGGCGCATGTTTTGAGCGAGAGATCCGCCGCCGCCACGGCATCGGGTAGCGGCAGAGGCGGGACAGCGCTTGTGTCAGGTTGGGCATCCTGTCTTCGGCTGATCTCCGCCTTGGGATCGGGAGCCGGCGTAGGACAGCGATGACCCCCATACTCTCGCGTGGCTCCGTGGTGCCGGGCGCAACGACCGGCGATGTGCGCCGGATAGGGTCGGAGAGATGTCGGATCCTTCTTCATGTCCTCGTACTCTTGCGGTAGCGGGGAGGATGTAAG